>NZ_JAWOQP010000029.1:0-50285 GCF_033337375.1 Vibrio sp. YT-17 | reverse complement strand
GGTGGCTACGACGGGATTCGAACCTGTGACCCCATCATTATGAGTGATGTGCTCTAACCAGCTGAGCTACGTAGCCAAAACCATATTTTTTGTTCTCAACGCTTTGTTGCCTTGTCGTTGGGAACGGCGCGCATTATGCGAAGTTGAGTGAGATCCGTCAACAGTTTTTTTTAATAAATTTCGGAAAAAACCTCGTTCGCTTCCTTTTTAAACAAAGAGGCGTGTTTATGATCTAAAACTGGAAATAAATTAGCTTGCAGTTGCGTAATTTATTTTTGTTCATTTACTTAAGGTATTAAAAAAGCCAGCTTAACAGCTGGCTTTTAGTGTAAATGAAGTGTTTAGAATTCATTCATTTAATTAAACATTGAAGCGGAAGTGTACAACATCGCCATCTTTTACGATGTAGTCTTTACCTTCTAGACGCCATTTACCTGCGTCTTTTGCGCCATTTTCACCATTGAATTGGATGAAATCGTCGTAACCAACTACTTCTGCACGAATAAAGCCTTTCTCGAAGTCAGTGTGGATCTTACCTGCCGCCTGAGGCGCAGTTGCACCAACAGGGATTGTCCAAGCACGTACTTCTTTAACACCTGCTGTGAAGTAGGTGTGTAGAGTCAGTAGTTCGTAACCAGAGCGAATTACACGGTTCAGGCCCGGCTCTTCGATCCCCATATCTGCTAGGAATTCTTCGCGATCTTCATCTTCTAGTTCAGATAGTTCAGATTCGATAGCTGCACATACAGGTACAACGACATTGTTTTCTTTTTCTGCGAACTCACGAACCGCATCTAGATATGGGTTATTTTCGAAGCCATCTTCGTTTACGTTTGCAATGTACATAGTTGGCTTCAGTGTTAGGAAGTTTAGGTAGCCGATTGCTGCTAACTCTTCTTTAGATAGCTCAACTGTGCGTGCCATGCCGCCTTCAGTTAGTACTGGTAACAGTTTTTCTAGTACGGTTAGTTCAAATTTTGCGTCTTTATCGCCGCCTTTTGCCTTCTTCGCGTTACGTTGAATCGCTCGCTCACAAGAATCAAGGTCAGCCATTGCAAGTTCAAGGTTGATCACTTCGATATCTTCGATAGGTGAAACTTTACCTGAAACGTGAACAATGTTTTCGTTTTCAAAACAGCGTACAACGTGGCCAATCGCGTCTGTTTCACGGATGTTAGCTAGGAATTTGTTACCTAAACCTTCACCACGTGATGCACCAGCAACAAGACCAGCGATGTCCACGAACTCCATCGTCGTTGGAAGAACTCTCTGTGGGTTAACGATCTTAGCTAGTGCGTCTAGACGTAGATCTGGCACAGGAACCACACCAGTGTTTGGTTCAATGGTACAGAACGGGAAGTTTGCTGCTTCGATACCCGCTTTAGTTAGTGCGTTGAACAGAGTTGATTTACCTACGTTAGGTAGACCAACGATGCCACATTTAAAACCCATGATAGTAACCTTATTCAGCTTTGAACGTGTGGAGGCGATTTTGTGCTTTAGATAGGCCATCCTTAATCAGGATATCTAGACAACGAACAGCCTCATCAGCTGCTGCATCTAAAAGCTCTTGCTCTTTAGCTGGCGCTTTACCTAATACAAAACCCGCCACTTTATCTTTGTGTCCCGGATGACCAATGCCAATACGAAGACGATAAAAATCTTTGTTATTGCCCAGTTTGCTAATGGTGTCACGCAGACCGTTGTGTCCACCGTGACCCCCACCTTTTTTAAACTTAGCGACACCTGGCGGTAAGTCTAGCTCGTCATGAGCAACCATGATCTCTTCAGGTTTAATTTGATAAAATTTCGCAAGCGCTGCGATCGATTTACCTGATAGATTCATGAAGGTGGTTGGGATAAGCAAACGGAGATCCTGGCCATTGACCATAATGCGTCCTGTTAGACCAAAAAACTTTGGTTCGTTCTTCAGTGTAACGTTGTGAACGCGTGCTAATTCTTCTACAACCCAAGCGCCCGCATTGTGACGAGTTCTGGCGTATTCTGGTCCTGGATTAGCAAGACCAACAAGAAGTTTGATTTGTTGACTCAAGGTTAGGATCTCTCTGGAATCTCAAAAAGCGCAGTATGATAGCACAGAAAACTCGCGGTGGGCGACCAAGGGATTTTCTAGTTATCAGTACAAATAAAAAAACACCCCAAAGAGGGGTGCTTTTGAAATCAGTGTAACTGAAATGTTCGTATTAGTTGAACATTGCAGAGATTGACTCTTCGTTGCTGATACGACGAATCGCTTCAGCTAGCATGCGAGATAGGCTTAGTGTTGTCACTTTACCTGTTGCAGCCATCTCTTTAGACAGAGAGATAGAGTCAGTTACGATAACTTGGTCAAGAACTGAGTTCTTGATGTTATCCGCAGCGTTGCCTGAGAATACTGCGTGAGTAGCGTAAGCGAATACACGCTTAGCACCGCGCTCTTTTAGTGCTTCAGCTGCTTTACATAGTGTGCCACCTGTGTCGATCATGTCATCAACGATCACACAGTCACGACCTTCAACATCACCGATTAGGTTCATTACTTCAGAAACGTTTGCACGTGGACGACGCTTATCTACGATTGCGATGTCGATGTCGCCTAGTGCTTTTGCTGTTGCACGAGCACGAACAACGCCACCTAGGTCAGGAGATACCACTACAGGGTTATCTAGACCGCGAGCCTGCATATCTTCAAGTAGCACTGGCGTGCCGAAGATGTTGTCTACAGGTACATCGAAGAAGCCTTGAATTTGCTCTGCGTGTAGGTCGATAGTTAGAACGCGGTCAACACCAACGTTAGATAGGAAATCAGCAACAACTTTTGCAGTAATTGGCACACGCGCAGAACGTACACGACGGTCTTGGCGAGCGTAGCCGAAGTAAGGGATAACTGCAGTGATACGGCCTGCTGAAGCACGGCGCATTGCATCAATCATAACAACCAATTCCATTAGGTTGTCGTTAGTCGGTGCACAAGTGGATTGAATGATGAAAACATCGCTACCACGAACATTCTCATTGATTTGAACTGCAACTTCGCCATCAGAAAAGCGAGAAACAGATGCATCACCAAGAGAGATGTAAAGACGATCAGCAATACGTTGGGCTAGTTCAGGTGTTGCGTTACCAGCAAATAGCTTCATATCAGGCACGGTGGAAACCTCGGGTTTGCGTCCAGTTTAAATAGGTCGGTGTGAGGCTGATTGGTATTCAGCCAAAGTCTCTTTTAATGGCGAAATATTGCGCCCTTGAGCGACAAATGCCGAGACTTTATCAGAGAGTTGTGCAAGGATAGTTTCTGCTTCAGATTTGCTCGAAAATTCAGCAAAAACGCAAGATCCTGTCCCCGTCAATCTTGACGGCGCGTATTGTAGCAGCCAAGAAAGTTGCTTATCAACCTCTGGGTAGAGCATTCGTACAATTTTTTCGCAATCGTTTACGCTTGGCGTATTTAAAAGTGTTTCTAGATCTCGTTTTGGGGTGTTTCGCGTCAAATCTGGATGACAAAAAACGTCGACGGTTGCGATAGATACATTCGGTCTGACGACTAAATACCACTTTTCTTCGGGATAAGCAGGAGAGAGTTTTTCACCAACACCTTCAGCAAAAGCTGCAAATCCGCGCACAAATACGGGCACGTCTGCGCCCAGTTTTAAACCAATTTCAGCCAGTTCGTCGTCAGTTAGATTCAGTTGCCATAAGTAATTCAGTGCCACTAATGCTGTAGCTGCATTCGATGAGCCCCCACCAATGCCTCCACCCATAGGCAGCACTTTCTGTAGCTCAATATGCGCGCCAAAAGGGCAGTTTGAGTAAGTTTGAAGCGCGGTTGCTGCTTTCCAAATTAAATTGTCTTGAAGGGGCACACCTTCTATGTCTGGAGAAATCGTAATATCACCAGAATGGTTCGCTTGAATGGTGAGCTCATCGCCGTGATCGACGAATTGGAATAAGGTTTGTAACTCGTGGTAGCCATTCTCTGTACGGCCGTTGATATATAGAAAGAGATTCAATTTCGCTGGTGATGGCCAGCGTGTTGAAAGTTCAATCATTGGGTGATGTTCCATTTTGTGATCACTAGATTTATTTTGACATCAGCTGTGGTGAGTTTCAGCTTATTTGGCAGAGGGAGAGACTGTTCATGCCATTGAACGTCGCCATATCGTTGATAAGCAATACTCCAATCATTTAAACCAATTTGTTTGTTTAACGCTTGCAGTGTATTGGTTGGAGACAGTTGGAATTTGTCGGCATCGGTCGGTAGACCTAATAGCCAGTCAGGCATGTGATCGACGGGCATCATTAACCCTGTAAGACGGTAAATCAGCTGGTTAGCACTGCGAGAAGAAAGGACCTGATCGTCGTAAGTTTCTACTGTGGCGCCTTGTGGGGTGATGGTGAGCTTTAATGCCGTTTGTCCGAGAATCGTTGTTAAACGCAACTGGCTTAGTGCTGAAGAATGTTTCCAGTAGAAGTTTAAATTTTGTCTTTGGTCTGGGCCAATATAACCAAGTTTCCCCGTTGCTTGAAAATCTCGGATGGTTTCGAGTCGCTGCTCATGAGCTTGCCATTCAACGCTGGTAACACTTTCAGGAACGGACGAACAACCAGCGAGCAGTAAGCTCGACAAGAAAAAAAGAATAAAGGAGCGTAACGTCATGTTTGATAGCTTATTAATCAGTTTCATCGGGAATCGCTCACAACTATAGCATTGAAAAGTCGCACTTAGGAAAACAAATCCGGCTTACCCTTTCAATAAATGCGTGCTTACAGTAAAATTCTGGACCTATTTTATAACCTATCCCAGAGATACCACGTTAGATGTCCTTGCTTGCTATTGGAATTAATCACAATACAGCGTCTGTCGACTTGCGAGAGAAGGTGGCGTTTGGTCCGGATAAACTCGGCCCTGCACTCGAGCAACTTAGAGAGCACGAAGCAGTTAACGGCAGTGTGATTGTTTCAACCTGTAACCGAACTGAGTTGTACTGCGATGTTAAGCAAGGAGCGCGAAACAAGTTGATCGATTGGCTTGCTCAATTTCATCAAGTGAGCCGCGAAGATTTAATGCCGAGTTTGTATGTTCATGAAGAACAAGCTGCAATAAAGCATTTGATGCGCGTATCGTGCGGTCTTGACTCTCTGGTGTTGGGTGAGCCTCAAATTTTGGGGCAGGTAAAGCAAGCATTTTCTGACTCGCGAGATCATCAAGCTGTCGATGCCTCGATTGATAAACTGTTTCAAAAGACGTTCTCAGTCGCCAAACGGGTGAGAACAGAGACAGATATTGGTGGTAATGCCGTGTCCGTGGCTTATGCGGCATGTACACTGGCAAAACATATTTTTGAGTCGTTATCAGATTCAACCGTGCTTTTAGTTGGTGCGGGTGAGACGATTGAATTGGTCGCGAAGCATTTAGCGTCCAACGGTTGCACAAAAATGATTGTCGCGAACCGCACTAAAGAGCGCGCGCAAGGCTTAGCGGACCAATTTGGCGCAGAAGTGATCAGTTTGAACGAAATTCCTGAACATTTGGCGAAAGCGGATATTGTGATTAGCTCAACGGCGAGCCCATTGCCTATTATTGGCAAAGGTATGGTCGAAACGGCTCTAAAGCAGCGCCGGCATCAACCTATCTTGTTGGTCGATATTGCGGTGCCGCGAGATGTGGAGTCGGAAGTCGGTGAACTGAACGACGCATATCTGTATTCTGTTGATGACTTGCAATCTATCATCGACAGCAACATTGAGCAGCGTAAAGTCGAAGCGATTCAAGCTGAAGCGATTGTTAGTGAAGAAAGCGCTGCATTTATGACATGGTTGCGTTCACTGCAAGCCGTCGATAGTATTCGCGACTATCGCAAATCAGCCAACGAAATTCGTGAAGAGTTACTGAGCAAAAGTTTGCAATCTTTAGCGGCAGGCGCAGATCCGGAGAAAGTGCTGCGCGAGCTGAGTAATAAACTCACCAACAAACTGATTCACGCTCCAACTCGCGCATTGCAAAGTGCAGCTGAGCAAGGCGAACCAGCAAAATTAACGATTATCCGCCAAACACTTGGCTTGGATGATCTATAACTCACGCTTTTTATTAAGAAAACGACACTATGAAAGCCTCTATTCTGACTAAGCTAGAAACGCTAGTAGAACGTTACGAAGAAGTTCAACATCTTCTTGGTGATCCTGATGTAATTGGAAATCAGGACAAATTCCGTGCTCTATCAAGAGAGTACTCTCAGCTAGAAGAAGTAACCAAGTGCTTCCAAGCTTATCAACAAGCACAAGAAGATCTTGTCGCCGCTGAAGAGATGGCAAACGAAGACGACGAAGAAATGCGTGAAATGGCGCAAGAAGAAATCAAAGAAGCGAAAGCGACGATTGAGCGTCTTACTGATGAGTTACAGATTCTTCTTCTGCCAAAAGATCCGAACGATGATCGTAACTGTTTCCTAGAAATTCGTGCAGGTGCGGGTGGCGACGAAGCGGGTATCTTCGCGGGTGATCTATTCCGTATGTACAGCAAGTACGCAGAAAAGCGTGGCTGGCGCATCGAAGTCATGTCTTCAAACGAGGCAGAGCACGGTGGTTACAAAGAGATGATCGCGAAAGTAAGCGGCGACGGTGCATACGGCGTGTTGAAATTTGAGTCAGGCGGTCACCGTGTACAGCGTGTTCCTGCAACTGAATCTCAAGGCCGTGTGCATACTTCTGCTTGTACAGTAGCAGTAATGGCGGAAATCCCTGAAGCGGATCTGCCTGAAATCAAAGCAGCAGACCTGAAAATCGATACGTTCCGTGCATCTGGCGCGGGTGGTCAGCACGTTAACACCACGGATTCTGCAATTCGTATTACCCACTTACCAACGGGTACGGTAGTAGAGTGTCAGGATGAGCGTTCACAGCACAAGAACAAAGCGAAAGCAATGGCGGTTCTTGCTGCTCGTATCGTTCAAGCGGAAGAAGAGCGTCGTGCCGCAGAAGTGTCTGATACACGTCGTAACCTTCTAGGTTCTGGTGACCGTAGTGACCGTATTCGTACATACAACTACCCACAAGGTCGTGTGTCTGATCACCGTATCAACCTGACCATCTATCGTTTGAACGAAGTGATGGAAGGTGACCTGCAGAGCTTGATTGATCCTGTGATTCAAGAGCACCAAGCAGACCAACTTGCGGCGCTCGCAGAGAACGGCTAATCGATGAGCCAAGTTCAATCGATTGAGCAAGCACTGAAAAGTGCGACGGCGAAACTGGCAGAAGGCGGCAAAGAGTCGCCTTCTCTCGATGCAGCTGTACTCCTTTGCCATGTCCTTGGCAAACCACGAACTTACCTGCTGACCTGGCCAGAAAAAGCGTTAGAAGCAGAGCAAAAATCTCAGTTTGATGCTCTACTTGAACGACGTTTAACTGGTGAACCCGTCGCTTATATTATTGGTGAGCGAGAGTTTTGGTCTTTACCGTTTAAAGTTTCTCCTTCTACCCTGATACCTAGACCGGATACAGAACGTTTGGTCGAAGTTGCACTCGATAAGACCTACGAGCAAACTGGGCCTATTTTAGATCTTGGAACGGGGACGGGAGCTATCGCCATCGCGCTTGCATCTGAAATGCCAAAGCGTCAAGTGATGGGCGTAGACCTTAAGCAAGAAGCGAAAGCACTTGCAGAGTACAATGCTGAGCAGCTAAACATCAAAAATGTGACCTTTGCTCAAGGCAGTTGGTTTGAGCCTATTACAGAAGGTACGAAGTTTGCTTTAATTGTCTCCAACCCGCCATATATTGATGAAAAAGATCCACATTTATCCCAAGGTGATGTGCGCTTTGAGCCAAAATCTGCATTAGTTGCTAAAGAGAATGGCTTAGCTGATATTCGTCATATCTCGGATCTTGCTCGTCAGTATCTTGAAGTGGGCGGTTGGCTGGCATTTGAACATGGTTATGATCAAGGTGAGGCGGTGCGTGAGATAATGCGTGGCTTTGGTTACCAACAGGTCGCTACGGAAAAAGATTATGGCGGTAACGATCGAGTAACACTTGGTTGTCTGGCCAGTTAATCATGGAAGTCAGCAAACACTAACTAAAAAGAGAAGAAAAATGTACGTAGCTCTAAAACACATACACTTAGTGACGATCGCTCTCAGCGCGACGCTACTATCGATCCGATTCGTGTTAATGATGATGAACTCACCGAAGCGAAATAATCGCTTTTTGAAAGTGTTTCCCCACATCGTTGATACTGCATTGCTAGTGTCAGGTATCGCGCTTATTTTCATTACTGGTTTCATCCCGTTTACCGATGCCGCACCGTGGTTAACAAACAAAATCACCTGCGTACTGGCGTACATTGCGCTTGGATTCTTCTCATTGAAACTTGCGAAAAACAACCTACTGAAGATATTTGGCTTTTTCGGCGCATTAGGTTGGTTGGTCATGGCTGCAAACATTGCTGTGTCTAAGAGCCCTACGTTATTTGGATAAGACGTCATGTTAGAGTTTTTTGACGAAGATTTTGACAATATACCGTTGGTGGAAGGTGCGCTTGAGCTCAACAAAGCGATTAACCCAGAAACCAAAGTACATTGGGCGAAACAAGAGTTAGAGCGTCTTTACAAAGATGCAGAAGCCACGCTTGTTCATGAAACCGATGAAGAGCAACGATTTGATGCATTCCTACGACTGTTTTTCCACGAGTGGGGATTCAAAGGCGACGAGCAGGAATACTTTATTTCGGACAACAGCTTCATCGATAAAGTGTTGGAGCGCAGAAAAGGTATTCCTGTGAGCTTAGGTTCGATTTTGTTATACCTAGGCAAAAAGCTGGGGTTCCCGTTGAAGGGAGTTACTTTCCCTACTCAGTTCCTGTTAAAAGTCGACTGGATGCATAAGAAGCCAGACTACATCAATCCATTTAATGGTGAGTATGTAGGTGAAAGGATTCTTCAAGCTTGGCTTATTGGCCAGGAAGGACCGCTAGCTCAGCTAAAGCCTGAACATTTTGAGGAAGCTGACAACCCAACAATTATTGGTCGCTGGTTGGCATTGATTAAAAGTGCGATGTTGCGCGAAGAGCATTATACGCTGGCATTACGTTGTACGAATCTTGCTCTAACGTTTGTGCCAGATGATCCATACGAAATTCGTGACCGTGGTTTTATTTTCCAACAGCTAGAGTGCCCTCAAGTAGCGGTATCAGATTTTCAGTACTTTATTGACCAATGCCCTGACGATCCGGCTTCTGAGCTACTAAAATCACAAGTTAATGTGATGAGTGAAACGCACGTCACACTTCACTAATTTTATCGATGTGCCGAACTGTGGCGTATCGTGGACAGAAAAAGAGAATCAAAATGGAACAGAAAATCGTTAATATCGGCGACATTCAGGTTGCTAACGACAAGCCATTCACCCTATTTGCAGGTATGAACGTTCTTGAGTCTCGTGATCTTGCGATGCAGATCTGTGAGCACTACGTAAAAGTAACGGAAAAACTTGGTATTCCTTACGTATTTAAGGCGTCGTTTGACAAAGCAAACCGCAGTTCTGTTCATTCATACCGTGGTCCAGGTCTGGAAGAAGGTATGAAAATCTTTCAGGAGCTGAAAGACACTTTTGGTGTAAAGATCATCACGGACGTTCACACTGAAGCACAAGCTCAACCTGTCGCTGACGTGGTAGACGTTATTCAGCTTCCTGCATTCCTAGCTCGTCAAACTGACCTTGTTGAAGCTATGGCTAAAACAGGTGCGGTTATCAACGTGAAGAAACCTCAATTTATGAGCCCTGGTCAAGTGGGTAACATCGTTGAGAAGTTCGCAGAATGCGGTAACGACAAGATCATCCTATGTGAGCGCGGTTCTTGCCACGGCTACGACAACTTAGTGGTTGATATGCTTGGTTTTGGTGTGATGAAAAATGCTTCGAAAGGTAGCCCAATCATCTTTGACGTAACGCACTCACTACAAATGCGTGACCCATCAGGCGCAGCATCTGGCGGCCGTCGTGAGCAGACAGTTGAGCTTGCTAAAGCGGGTCTAGCGACAGGCATCGCAGGTCTATTTATCGAAGCGCACCCAAACCCAGACCAAGCGCGTTGTGATGGCCCATCTGCACTGCCTCTAGACAAGTTAGAGCCATTCTTAGCACAAATGAAATCGCTTGATGATCTGATCAAGAGCTTTGCAGATATCGATATCAAGTAAACGCCAGATGACTGGTGGTAACAAATACTATAGCCAACCGATGTTGGCTATTTTTTTATCTGAAAAACTGTAAATTCTCAAACTTGTTACTGATGAATTTGTTATTGCTAAACAATGCATCATAATTATTAAATCAATGTGTTAGGGTGCACGTGGTTTTCAAATAGATCCAATGCTTAAAATGTGCGTCAGTAATCCCAATAAGAAAAAGGTAAATAAATGAATCAGCGTCTGATGATCAAAACTGTTTTGAGTGCCGCTATCTTGGCCTCGTTAGCTGGGTGTGCTACGCAACCTGTACCAGAATGGAATGCCGATACAACCTATAAATTGACCGTATTGCACACTAACGATCATCATGGTCGCTTTTGGCAAAATCGATACGGTGAATATGGCATGGCGGCGCGTAAAACGTTAATCGATGATTTGCGCGAAGAAATACAGGCTGAGGGGGGGAGCGTGTTATTGCTTTCTGGTGGTGACATCAACACAGGAGTACCTGAGTCTGATTTACAAGATGCCGAGCCGGATTTTAAAGGCATGAGCAAAATTGGTTACGATGCGATGGCTCTAGGTAATCATGAGTTTGATAATCCATTGGATGTGCTATTCAAGCAGCAAGAGTGGGCAAACTTTCCGATGTTGTCTGCCAATATTTACGATAAAAATACTGGCAAGCGTTTATTCCAACCATACGCGATGTTTAAAAAGCAGGGCATTAAAATTGCGGTCATTGGCCTTACAACCGAAGACACAGCGAAACTTGGCAACCCTGAATTCATTGAACAAATTGACTTCCGTGACCCAAAAGAAGAAGCCAAGAAGTTGATTGCAGAACTGAAAGAGACAGAGTATCCAGATCTGATTTTTGCTGTCACGCATATGGGACACTATGAAAATGGTAATAGAGGCATCAATGCTCCCGGCGATGTGGCGTTAGCTCGTTATTTGAATGACGGCGATCTCGACATGATCGTTGGAGGACACTCACAAGAGCCTGTTTGTATGGAAGGGCCAAACGTTATCAAAAAGAACTTTAAACCAGGTGATGAATGTCAGCCCGATAAACAAAATGGTACCTTTATTGTTCAGGCACATGAGTGGGGGAAATATGTGGGACGCGCCGATTACGAGTTTCGTAATGGCGAACTCTCGATGGTGAGCTACGATCTGATCCCTGTAAACTTGAAAAAGAAAGTTAAAGTTGATGGTCAGTCGCAACGAGTCTTGATCCAAGAAGAGATTAAACAAGACGAAGCGATGCTTGAGTTTCTTCGTCCTTATCAAGAAAAAGGTCAGGGCAAACTAAACGTGAAGATTGCAGAATCTAACGGTAAGCTTGAGGGTGACCGCAATGTGGTTCGTTACCAGCAAACAAACTTAGGTCGATTAATTGCAACGGCTCACATGGAACGTGCGAAAGCAGATTTCGCCGTAATGAATTCTGGTGGTGTTCGAGATTCGATTGCTGCGGGTGATATTACTTATAAAGACGTGCTCACTGTTCAGCCATTTGGCAATATGGTTTCTTACGTTGATATGACGGGTAAAGAGGTATTAGATTATCTAAATGTCGTTGCAACTAAGCCTGTTGACTCTGGTGCTTATGCACAGTTTGCCGGCATTGCGATGAGTATCAATAATGGTGAGGTAACCAATGTGTTTATTGGTAATAAGCAACTTCGCTTAGATGGTAATTACCGCTTTACCGTACCAAGCTACAATGCTGCTGGTGGTGACGGTTACCCTAAAATCGACGATCATCCAGGGTATGTAAATACAGGTTTTACCGATGCTGAAGTTTTGAAGGATTATTTAGAAACACACAGCCCTATTGATGTTAATGAGTATGCCCCTTCAGGTGAAATCACGTATTTAGTTGATACGGCGATTGATCAGTAACCCAACAGAGAAAAAGCGATTGACTCAAACTCGCTGATATCATTAACTAAAAGCGCAGATCCAATTCAGTCTGCGCTTTTTGTTTTTATGAGGAGAATCTTGATGACTCCGGCCATTAGTCTTGCGAAAAAGAAAAAAATTCCACACACCATCCATCAATATGAGCACGATCCTAGAGCCGATAGTTATGGTTTAGAAGCTGCTGAAGTGCTAGGACAGGATCCGAAAACAGTATTTAAAACCTTGTTGTTCTGCTTGAACGGGGAGCCAAAGAACCTTGCGGTTGCGATTATCCCTGTTGATCAAAAGCTGAACCTAAAACTGGCAGCGAAAGCAGCGAAGGGCAAAAAGGCCGATATGGCTGATCCGGAAATCGCGCAAAA
Source organism: Vibrio sp. YT-17 (assembly GCF_033337375.1). Lineage (NCBI taxonomy): Bacteria > Pseudomonadati > Pseudomonadota > Gammaproteobacteria > Vibrionales > Vibrionaceae > Vibrio > Vibrio sp. YT-17. The sequence goes on along the minus strand of NZ_JAWOQP010000029.1, from coordinate 37,804 downwards.
GACCACAGGTTATGTCGTTGGTGGAATTAGCCCACTAGGGCAGAAGAAAGCCTTACCTACTTTTTTGCACGAAAGCGCATTAGAGCAAGACACAATCTGTGTGAGTGCTGGTAAACGTGGTTTAGAAATTGAGTTAGCCCCGAGAGATTTGCTGAGCTTAACTCGCGGTCAGTTTGCACCTCTTTGTTTGTAAACTCATGACAAATAAAAAGGACGCTCATGAGCGTCCTTTTTTGATCTTGCCTGTCAGTGAAGCGTTACTTCTTCAGACTCAATGTACCACCAGTGCGTTTAGCTGGTTTACTTGGTTTCGCGGCATTTGGGTTCATGTAATGCTGCTTAGGCTTACTCGGTGATTGAGGCTTGTTTGCTGAATGCGTATTGCTCGATGCATCTGGTTTACGGTGCGATTTACCATGCTCGCCTTGCGGTCTGCTGCGTTCACCTTGTGATTTCGCTTTGTAATGTTCTTTAGCTGGACGTCCGCCTTCATCATCACGCTGACGACGCTTTTGTTGACCTTTTTTCGAGTTTGGTGCATGACGGAATTCATCAGCATTGTTACCGCGGAAAGTTCGTGTCTTCTGGTTACGACGAGCAGTAGAATCTTGGTTTTCTTCACGGCTATCAAACAGCTTCGCGTCGGTCGCTTTACGAATGTTGCGACCTCTAGAGTCTGTTTTTGATGCTTCTTCTGTACCTACCGAGCCTTCACACATTGCTAGGATCTCTGCCACTTCTTCGTCACTTAGATAACGCCATTTCCCATTGGGAATACCATCAAGAGAGATATTCATGATGCGTACGCGACGCAGCTTGAATACTTCATAGCCCAGCGCTTCACACATGCGACGGATCTGACGGTTAAGTCCTTGAGTGAGCACAATACGGAAAGAGAATTTAGTTTCTTTCGTTACCTTACAAGGTAGGGTGACTGTGTCGAGAATCTTAACGCCACTCGACATCTGTTTGAGAAACTCGCCTGTAATTGGCTTGTCCACGCGTACGACGTACTCTTTTTCGTGGCTGTTGCCTGCGCGAAGGATTTTGTTCACGATGTCGCCATCGTTGGTCAAAAAGATCAGACCATCAGAGGGTTTGTCTAAGCGGCCGATCGGAAAGATACGTTTTTGGTGGCCGATGAAATCAACGATGTTTCCAGGGACGTCTCTCTCAGTTGTACAGGTGATGCCTGTTGGTTTATTGAGAGCGATATAAATCGGCTTCTCTTTTGCTGCCACTGGCTTACCATCCACACAAACATCATCACCAGGTAGCACTTTTGTCCCCATTTCAGGTTTGTTGCCATTAATGGTGACACGGCCTTGCTCAATCAGTCTGTCTGCTTCACGGCGTGAGCAAAACCCCGTTTCACTGATGAATTTATTTAATCGTTTAGCGTTGTCTTGTGACATTTTTGTCTCCTAACGTTTCACAACGGCGAATGAAGCTCCCTTCCTTTAAGGGGAAGGAAGAATAAGGGCGGGCATTCTAGCATTAGGGTGAAATTTAGCCTAACCGTTTTTGGTGACGTTCGCGGGTTTCTAATTTCTTTTCCGCACTTTTTCTAAGTAGGACGTAAACGGCTCCAGTTCCACCGTGAAAGCGTTGCGCACTATGGACGCATTGGACTTCCTTTATTTGTCGTAGCCAACTGCTAACAAAGCTTTTCATCATTGCAGGTGGATTTGAGCGTTCTCCTCGACCATGGACGATAACGACCGTTCTAATGTCCATTGATAGGCATTGCTTTAAAAACGTCACGACTTCATCACGTGCTTCTTTCAATGTTTTACGGTGCAAATCCAAGCGAGCTTGGATTGGATACTTACCAAGGCGAAGTTTGCGGTAAACCCCGTCCTGTACACCATCACGTTTGAACTCAACAAAGTCCTCTGGCTTGAGCATTTCAGCGTGATCAAGTGATAGGTATTCTGGGTCATCTTCCGTTAACCAGATTGCTGCTTCGCGTTTTGCGAGCTGTGCTTCTGTTACTTGGTGTACTTTTTTGTGTTCGGTGGTGTCTTGAGTGATTGGCTTTACATCGCCCATCATCTGTTGAAATAGATCAAAATCGTCGTCGTGAGACATAGCAGTAATCTCATTAAGAACAGGGAAGAATAATAGGATTATATCAATGAGTGGTGCATTGAGATCAAATAAAAAACCGGAGTAGGCAAGTAACCGACTCCGGTGCAAAGCGTTTCTAGAGCTAAGCGAGATCTAGTGAGGAGATTTGTCGTTCATGATCTTGTATATGAAGAAACCGCCGTAAAATAACATCAGACCAATTGCCCCAAAAATTACTATCATTGACGATAGACCCACTGCATTACCAAATAGGAGATCAAGCCAAAAGTCCATACGTTTCCTCCAAGATGTTCCCGACAGGAATAAACTAAATGGCGGTGTCTTGTTGCACACTGATCTGGATCAATTATGTTGCTAAGGTTAATAAACTGTATTTTGTTGTGAGTTATCAGTCACATTTTACGTGCTAGTGTTCAGTTATTCATCAAACGAATTAAGACCTAAGGTTTTTTTGTAAAAAGCACTTGCGCCACAGTTCAGAATCCGTAATATACGCATTCGTTGACGGGGACAATTCCTCAGTTAAACATCTCGGTGAATAGCGCAGCTTGGTAGCGCATCTGGTTTGGGACCAGAGGGTCGGGGGTTCGAATCCCTCTTCACCGACCACTTTTAGAAAGCCTGCTCAATGAGCAGGCTTTCGTCGTTTTTAGTGCTAGTAATTTTAGACTTCAATAGTATCGAACCAAATGGGGTTCGCTTGAAGTTAGAACATGGCTCTTCACCGACACGTATTGAGAGGAAGGCTCTACAGAAATGTAGGGCCTTTTCATTTTTTAGAGCGAGTAAATTTATTACTTGATGTCACACGAGATAGTATTGATAGGAGTTTCAGAAGTAGTGAAACAGACATAAGCGGTCTTTGGGTGATTTGGCCCAATCTTGACGTAACCCGCTTTTAAATCGTCTTCATCAAACGTTACTGAGTGAGATTTGCTTGTATTTCCATCATAGTAAACCGCTTCAAAGCCTTGGTTCATCATATGTGCAACGCGATTTCGAGTGTGGGCTGTTGAAAACGTGATGTTCGCGCAACGCATCATTGGTTTTTCGGTAATAAGAAATTGACCACTCTCTTTATCTAAAACACCGCCTTTTACTTCCGGAGTTATATCAATAGCTTGAAAAGCTTCTACGTTGCATGGCGGTTTAGCATAAGACAGCGAAGAAGTGAGCATAATTCCAATCGTGTATAGGAAGACATATTTAAATTTCATATGAGTTGTTTTGTATCCACTTAGCTTAACGGCTTTATAAGAAAGTTTGAATGAATTTTAAATGGTTGTATTTAAATAATTGTATTTAAATGGCATTTTTCAAACAATCACTAGATATCACAATTTGCTTGGCGCGTCTTACCCAGTGGTTTGATGTTAAATCCCCGATTTTTAAGCAGTTCAATCAGGTTATCTTTACCTACTAAATGCAAGCCACCAACAACAACGGTGTAACGACCCGATTGCTGAGGTAGAACACTGCCAGTGTCGAGTTTTTTAGCCCAATCTCGATTACGCTCGTATAAAAAGGCTTGGTTAAACTCTTCTGTTGTATGATCGGTCAAAGAGGCTTCGACCAACATGCTACCATCACCACTCTTCCAACTCTCTATCAAGCATTGAACCAACTCTTCTCCGCCATCATATTCTTCAATTGATGAGAGAAGTATCTCTTTACCGCCTTCTGATTGACCTGCGATTAAATCGATTTGGAATTGCACGGACTCCAGTGGAATGACCGGGATTTGCTTTTTATCAGCGAGTCCTATTAAGTGCATGTCGACCCCTTTATCAGAGACATACCCCAGTTTGTTGACTAAAGCGAGTTGGATGGTGAATGCCGCCATCCAAGGTGGGGAATTTAGGAGTTGAGTTTCTGGCAAACCTAAATCTTGGGCAATTTCAATTAAGTGGCGACGTTGAGCTCTGTCTAAAACATCTTTAGAAAGAATGGTTGTTTGTGGGTAAACCAAGCCTTCAGAATTCCTGACGTCTGCTTCAATAATCAACCCTGCGCTTTGGCTTAAATGCTGGATGACCGTTCTAGGGAGTGGGTACATCGTTTTATCCCCCACATGTACCGAGCCAATAATCATAAGTTCGGTTTCCCCTTTTTTCGCTAACCAATGCTGTGGCTCTGCATAAGAGGAAAAAGGAGTCAAAGTAACAAGTAGAGATGATATGAGCGTCAAGAGACGAAACATAGAATGGTCCTCAGATAAGATACCTTTAAACTTTATACGCAAAATAGCGTGAGGTTAAGTGCAATTTCTCCAGTGGGGTATTCGACAAAATCGTCATTTCTAAAAATATTGACGAGTTTTGACGACGAATAAATGAGAGTCACTTCACGAAAGGTAAATAGGTAATTCGCTTACTAATGGTTCACAAAATAATTAGGCGTGATCCAAATCTTACAAAATCAGTCGTAACTCATGAATATAAGTGACCTAGATCGCAGCAAACTCGTCAAAACAAGTTGTTCGATTTTGACGTGTATTGTAACTCCATGAAAATTAGATTTTTATTGTTTTTGCTGAGTGTCATTTTTTGAGCTGGATCACTTCCTATTTCTATTTATTTTACGCTTAGAAATAACAGGTTGTATGTTGAATGTAACGGTTAGGTACCTCGCATTTGAGGGGCCGAGATTTTTATCATTGTCGTTTTGAACCACTGACTTTTTTGGGGAAGTAAGATGTTTAAACCTAGTCTGATTGCTGTTTCTGTTATCACTACATTAGCAGGTTGCTCTGCGCTGCAAAGCTCTGAACAACAAGTTGTAAATTCGTTGGCTAATAATCTTGATATTCAATACCAAGTGTTGACTAACCACGGTGCAAACGAAGGTCTTGCTTGTCAGGACTTAGGGGCTGAGTGGGCGTCTTGTAACAAGGTAAACATGACGCTGGTTAACCAAGGTGAAGCGGTTGACTCAAAAGATTGGGCTATTTACTTCCATAGCATTCGTCTGATTCTGGATGTTGAAAACGAACAGTTTAAAATCTCTCGCGTAACGGGTGATCTATACAAACTAGAACCAACAGATAAGTTTGATGGTTTTGCTGCGGGTGAAGAGGTTGTGCTTCCTCTTGTTGCTGAATACTGGCAGCTATTTGAAACTGACTTCATGCCAGGCGCTTTCGTTGCTGCACCAAATGCAGAGCCTAAGATGATCGCTTCTCTTAACACAGAAGACATTGCATCTTTCGTGACTGGCTTTGAGGGTAACAACCTAAAACGTACGCCAGATGACAACAACGTATTTGCGAGCGCTGTGTCTCGTTTCGAGAAGAACGAAGATCTAGCAAAACAAGACGTATCAATCACGTTACTACCAACGCCAATGTCTGTTGAAGCAGGTAAAGGTACGGTAGATATCGCGGCGGGTATTGCGCTGCCTAAAGACGCATTCGATGCGGCTCAATACGCAGCAATTCAAGGTCGTGCAGAAGTGGTAGGTGTGGATGTTCGTGGTGCTCTTCCTGTAAGCATCACTGTTGTTCCTGCAGACTTCACCGGTGAATTGGCAAAATCTGGTGCTTACGAAATGAGCATCAAAGGCGACGGTATTGCGATTAAAGCGTTTGACCAAGCAGGTGCTTTCTACGCAGTACAATCTATCTTTGGCCTGGTAGATAGCCAAAATGCTGATTCTCTACCACAACTGTCTATTAAAGATGCGCCGCGTTTTGATTACCGTGGTGTGATGGTGGACGTGGCTCGTAACTTCCACTCTAAAGACGCGATTCTTGCAACGCTTGACCAAATGGCCGCGTACAAGATGAACAAACTACACCTTCACCTAACGGATGATGAAGGCTGGCGTTTAGAAATCCCGGGTCTGCCTGAGCTGACTGAAGTGGGTGCTAACCGTTGTTTCGATTTGGAAGAGAAAAGCTGTTTACTGCCTCAGCTTGGCTCAGGCGCAACGACAGACAACTTTGGCTCTGGCTTCTTCAGCAAAGCAGACTACGTGGACATCTTGAAGTACGCGAAAGCGCGTAACATCGAAGTGATTCCTGAAATCGATATGCCAGCGCACGCACGTGCCGCAGTGATATCAATGGAAGCACGTTACGACCGTCTAATGGAAGAAGGCAAAGAAGCCGAAGCGAACGAGTACCGCCTGATGGACCCTCAAGATACATCGAACGTAACGACGGTTCAGTTCTACAACAAGCAAAGCTTCATCAACCCATGTATGGAATCTTCCACTCGTTTTGTTGATAAAGTGATTTCAGAAGTAGCAGCAATGCACCAAGAAGCGGGTACGCCGCTAACAACATGGCACTTCGGTGGTGATGAAGCGAAGAACATCAAGTTAGGCGCTGGTCTGCAAGACATCAACGCAGAAGACAAAGTAAGCTGGAAGGGTAACATTGATTTGTCTAAGCAAGACAAGCCATTCGCACAGTCACCACAATGTCAGACGCTAATTGCAGACGGTACGGTAAGCGATTTTGCTCATCTACCAAGCCACTTTGCAGAAGAAGTGTCGAAGATGGTGGCAGAGAAAGGCATTCCAAACTTCCAAGCTTGGCAAGATGGCCTTAAGTACAGTCAAGGTGAGAAAGCGTTCGCAACAGAAAACACGCGTGTTAACTTCTGGGACGTTCTTTACTGGGGTGGCACATCATCAGTGTACGAATGGTCTAAGAAAGGTTACGACGTTATCGTTTCTAACCCAGACTACGTATACATGGACATGCCGTACGAAGTGGACCCGAAAGAGCGTGGTTACTACTGGGCGACGCGTGCAACAGATACTCGTAAGATGTTTGGTTTTGCACCAGAGAACATGCCTCAGAACGCAGAAACCTCTGTAGACCGCGATGGTAACGGCTTCACTGGTAAAGGTGCAATCGAAGCGAAACCTTTCTATGGTCTATCAGCACAGCTGTGGTCTGAGACAGTACGTAACGACGAGCAATACGAGTACATGGTATTCCCTCGCGTACTAGCAGCCGCTGAGCGTGCATGGCACCGTGCTGATTGGGAAAACGACTACAAAGTGGGTGTTGAATACTCGCAAAACTCTAACCTAGTAGACAAAGTCGCGCTAAACCAAGACTACAACCGCTTTGCGAACGTACTTGGCCAACGTGAACTGGCTAAGCTAGAAAAATCAGGTATCGACTACCGCCTGCCTGTACCAGGTGCGAAAGTAGAAGATGGCAAGCTAGCAATGAACGTTCAGTTCCCAGGGGTGACGCTTCAATACTCTCTAGACGGCAAGAACTGGCTAACTTACGCAGATAATGCTCGTCCAAATGTGAAAGGTGAAGTGTTTATCCGTTCCGTGTCAGCAACCGGTGAGAAAGCAAGTCGAGTGACCAGCGTGAAATAACTCAATTCTTGTAAGTTAATTTTTTGGCAAAGCCTCAACATCATGTTGGGGCTTTCTTTATTTTTTGAGGAAATTAAGCGTGATCGATGTCTGATTATTTTTCATTGATAAATAAGTTTTGGGTTGTAATGGTCAAGGTTATTGTGAACTGGATCGACTTAATCTGCTAAATATCAATAAATTATCTGTTTACGATCACACTTCTATTTTTTGAATAATTTTATAAAAATACGATAAGTGACTGTATTTTCCATGTTTTTATCAGGGTTGTTGAGCGTCGGTTTGAACAAGATCACTTTTTAAAATGTTTTATTTTCCATCGCGAATTAATTGAAACAATATTGCGAACGCCAAGGAGGCACATTCCAAAGTTTGCGATAAAAGGGAAGAGATGCCCTCTAAAACTATCGCATAACGTGAATAAATAAAGGCAGTAATTATGAAAAACATTTTTGCACTGAGTGCTCTTTCTCTCGCTTTCGCTTCTAGCGCTTTTGCTGGTTCTTCTTACGTAACAGGTAATGTTCAATTCCACGATGATGGTCGAATTCATGGTTCGGACGTTACGTCTACACTGGAAGCTGGTCATACTTTTGATAACCAATTCGGCGGCTTTACGGTTTACACCGAATTTGATGGTATTCAGTTGGGTAAACTGGAAACAGAAAACGGTGGCGCAGGTAACACAACACCAGCAATCACTGTGGGTGGTGAGCAGTCATTTAATATTACCGATCATTTATGGGTTGCCGCTGGTTACCAACACCTGTTCTCTGCTGGCGAGAATGTACAGTACCGTCCATTGGTTAAGATCGGTTACAACTTCGATAACGGCATCTCCTTAAGTAACCGTACTCGTGCGCACATTGATGCGACAGACGCAGATGCGGATACAGATTACCGCATGGACAACCGCATCGGTTACGTGATGAATGAGGATGTGACGCTAAGCTACAACAACGTCTACATGATTGAAGCGGAAACCATGGACCACGAGCTTCGTGCAACGTGGACTCGTAAAGGTGTTCAACCTTACTTTGAGTTCCGTAGTCAAGCACACGGTGCAGAAAACGCGAGTGGTGACAGCCTAGTGAATAACGCTTTTGTATTTGGTGCCTCTTACGGCTTCTAATTTTATATTTGTCTTAACTGTCCATTAAGAAAAAGCCCAGCGGTTTATCTCGCTGGGCTTTGTTTTTATTGGTCGTTGCCTTCGTGGTGGCTATATTCGAACACTTGGCCTTTTTCGTTAAAGGCGTAAACGGTGTAGCTGTCTTTTTTGTCGCCATATTCCATACCAGGGGAGCCCATTGGCATGCCCGGTACTGATAGGCCTTTTGCGTTACGTGGTGGATTTTTCAAAAACGCTTTAATGTCTTCGGCTGGAATGTGACCTTCGAACAGATAGCCGTTGATCTCTGCCGTGTGGCAAGAGTAAAGCTGTTCATTCTTGATGCCTAGATCGCGTTTGATGGCGTTCATGTCATCGTGCAATTTTTCTTCGACCGTAAAGCCGTTCTCTTCCATGTGTTTTGTCCATTCTCCACAACAGCCACAGTATGGTGATTTATGGTTAATGACATCGGCTGCCAATACGTTGGCGGACACGGTCGCAAGCATTGCAAAGGTCAATAGTTTCAACTTCATAATACCCTCAAAAAGAAGTGGTTATTTTACTGAAAACAGTCGTAGTCGATTTGCATTACTAACGACAGTAATTGAAGACAGTGCCATTGCCGCTCCTGCGACAACAGGACTGAGCAAAAATCCAAACGCTGGATAAAGCACACCAGCGGCAACTGGAATACCCAACGAGTTGTAAACAAAGGCTCCAAATAGGTTTTGCTTCATGTTCTTAAGTGTAGCGCGAGAGAGTTCAATCGCATGTACTACCGCCATTGGTGACGTGTTCAGGATGGTCATTTGCGAACTTTCAATGGCGACATCACTGCCGCTACCCATGGCAATACCAAGGTTGGCTAAGGCAAGAGCAGGGGCGTCGTTAATGCCATCCCCCACCATTGCCACGACATGTCCTTGAGATTGAAGTTGCTCAATGTGCTGAGCTTTCTCATCTGGCATTACTTGGGCAATCACTTCATCAATACCAAGTTCTTGGCCGATAGCATTGGCAACGTGTTGGTTATCGCCCGTCAGCATTACCGTTTTGATGCCTTGCGATTTTAATGCAGAGAGCGCTTGTTTCGCATCTGATTTGATCGGGTCGGCAATGGCGATCAGACCGATCAGTTCGCCGTTCAATGCCACAGCTACCGGAGTCCACGCATTTTTTGCGCATTCATCGATGGCAGGTTTTAGTGCGCTAGTCTCGACGTTCTCTGCTTGCATAAATTGAAGCGAACCAATGAGCAGCGGTTTATCTTGATACGTCGCCAAAATGCCGCGCCCGCGAACGTTCTCAAACTTGTCTAATGAGACGTCTTTTGCGTCGTGTCGTTTGGCGTAATCACATACCGCTTTTGCCAGTGGGTGCTCAGACTGACGCTCTGCCGCATACGCTAAAGCCAATAGATCTTCTTGGCTGGTGGCGTGAGTAAACACTTGCTGAACGCTAGGTTTACCTTGGGTAAGCGTGCCAGTTTTGTCGAACACAACCGTGTCGACTTTGCTTGCCAATTGCAGGGCGTCGGCGTCTTTGATCAGAATGCCGAGCTCTGCGGCTTTACCCACTCCCACCGTGACAGAAAGTGGGGTTGCTAAGCCTAGAGCGCAAGGGCATGCGATGATCAGGACGGTTGTGGTGACCACCAGCATATAACTCGCTTTTGGCTCTGGGCCAACGGCAAACCAAACGAGCGCGGCCAGTATTGCTATGCCAACAACGACAGGGACAAACACCGATGAAATCTGGTCTGCCAGTTTCGCGATGGCTGGCTTACTGCTTTGCGCTGTGCGCACCATGCGGATGATACGAGCCAGCATGGTATTTGCGCCAATGCCCGTTGCCTCAATGACTAATCCACCATCGGTATTTAATGTCCCAGCAGACACTTGAGCCTCTTGCGCTTTTAACACTGGTACTGGTTCACCAGTGAGCATCGACTCATCAATGTATGATTCACCTTGAATCACAACACCATCAACAGGCACTTTCTCGCCTGGTTTGATACGCAGTTTCATGCCTAGCGTGATTTGCTCAACCGCGATTTGTTGATCGCCTTGTTCCGTAATTACCGTAGCTTGCTGAGGTTGCAAGTTAATCAGAGCTTGCAATGAGCGTGTTGTGTTTGCTTTGGCTTTTGCTTCTATATAGTGCCCAAGAGAAATTAAGCCGATGATCATTGCACTCGCTTCAAAGTACACGTGGCGTGAAGCAAGAGGGAACCAGTCTGGGAAAATCACCACAAGCATCGAATAGAACCACGCTGCGCCAGTACCGAGCGCGACTAACGTGTCCATGGTGGCGCGCTTGTGAGTAGCTGCTAACCAAGCGTTACTGAAGAAGTGTTTCCCTGCTGTGGCAAGAAGGAGTAAACATACGATACCGATCGCGCCCCAAGCTAATTGGTCGTTGGTGTTGCGAATCATCATATTGCCGCCAGCAACGCCCCAAATCATTAAAGGGGCACCGACGACAAGGCCAGCAATAGCATCCAGTTTAAAGCGTTTTTGTTGCTGACGTTGTTGCTGTGCTTGCTTTTCTTGCTGGGTTGCGGCGTCTTGTAGGATCTCTGCTTGGTAACCGGCGTGTTTTACCGATTCAACAATTGCGTTAAGGAGGTCATCAGAGTCTTGGCTTGCGAATACTAGTGCGCTTTGTTCTGCAAGGTTGACCTGTGCCTTCTCAACGCCTTCTACGTTAGTAAGTGCTTTCTCTACTGAAGAGACGCAACTCGCACACGTCATGCCTTGAATCAGCATTTGCAATTGAATACTCGCTGGTGGCACCTGCGTATCTTTAATATTGCTTTGCTTTTCTACCTGTTCGGTCTCTGGTGAGCTTTCGTTCTCTACTTCAACAGAATCAAGGTTGGCGGTATAGCCGAGTGTTGCTATTAAGTCGATCACTTGTTGCTCGGAGAGGAGGGTACGAATCTCTAAGTGCGTTGTTGAAGCCTCAAAAGAAATAACGTCTTGATTAGATTCTAATAAAGATGAAAGTTTTTTGACGCAACCGCCACAGCTTAAGCCTGAAAGGTTTAGCTCGTAGTGATTTCCTGCTTGGTAACCAAGAGATTCAATCGACGAGACGAGCTCTTTAAGAGAAGACTCGGTTTTGACCTCTACTTGCGTCGGGGACAAATTGAGGATCTCCACATCGTGATTCGCATGTAAAGCATTCTCAACTTTTCTCGCACAGCCCATGCAGTTGAGCCCTGATAAAGGTATAACTAACTGATACATAATCTGCACCTCAATAGTAGTGATGCTATGAGCTTAAACCTTCCTGCAAGGGTAAGGTCAATACCCATTTGCTACTCACAACAATTTCGTCAAAATCTCTCGAATCCCACAAGTGCACGGTCATTTTACTTGCGAGTGATCTCAAGGTTTTTTCTCTTTGAATATAAAGTTCCGTTAAAACACCTAAAAGATGAATGAAGTCGCTCACGTTTTTTAGATGCTCTCAATGTCAGTTCAGTGTCAAAACGTACTTTTAACGTTTTTTATTTTTTATATTTGATGTTAACTAATTGTTTTTTATTGATTTATTTTATTTTTGATCTTCTCATTTTGAAGTCGCTCAGATTGCTGTAGGGAAAGTTTTTTAGTGCGAAAAAAGTTTGTCATATTTGCCCCGTCCAAACACTGTTTCAAGTTCCTGCCATGTCCTAGTTAGTGAATTTGAAAATGGAAAAAACTAAAAATATAGGGGTTTATAATGTCTTACCTAAAGAAAAGCCTACTTGCCACGGCAATTACCGGCATGATGTTCAGTGGTGCTGCATTTGCTGATGGTGCAAACAGTGACGCAGCAAAAGAGTTTCTAACCAAAGATTCATTTTCTTATGAAGTTTACGGGATCATCGCGATGCAGGCCGCGTACCGCGATTACGATTCTGGCAGCAAAGCAACGGACGATGATTTGGGTGGCATGCAGCTAAACAACGAATCTCGTATCGGTTTCCGTGGTAAAAAACAATTTGCTAACTTCGACCCTACTTTTATTTGGCAAATCGAAGGCGGTTATGTAGACCCTAGCTTTGGTGGCGAGGGCGCAGGTCTTGGTGAACGTGACACATTCGTCGGTTTTGAAAGTGCATCTTGGGGTCAAATTCGTCTGGGTCGCGTTTTGACACCTATGTACGAATTGGTTGACTGGCCAGCATCTAACCCTGGTCTCGGCGATGTATACGACTGGGGTGGTGCTATTGGTGGTGCCAAGTACCAAGACCGTCAATCAAACACTATCCGCTGGGACTCTCCAATGTTTGCTGACAAATTCTCCCTAGATATCGCAGCTGGTGCAGGTGATAAAGCTGGTCTAGGTGAAGGGGATGACTACTGGGGTGGTATCGCAGCACACTACAAAATTGGTCCTATCCAGTTAGATGCGGCATATGAAGGTAACCGTAATATCAAGATGGAAAGCCAAACGTGGGAAAACAACACGTACTTGGTAGGGGCACAAGGCTGGTTTGATAACGGGATCTCTTTCTTTGCGCAATACAAATACATGGAAGCGGACGCAAGCAATGGTGTGAGTGAAAAGCAAGATGCAATGTCTGCCGCTATCATGTACACCACGGGTGATTGGCAATACAAACTGGCTTACGCCGCTAACTTTGATCTAGAGCGTGATGGTAAGAAAATTAACGATACAGCGGACGATGTGTTATCAGCACAAGTTATGTATTTCGTAGACCCATCGGCAGTGCTGTACGTACGTGCTCGTACTCTAGACTTTGGCGACGGTGCGTCTCAATTAGATAAACCAACAGAAGCACGTTGGAAGTCTGCTGACTACGACGAGTTCTCTGTAGGTGTTGAATACTACTTCTAATTAAAGAAGCAGCTAAAAGGGCGGAAACGCCCTTTTTATCTTGATACTTATTCAAATAAGCCTTTGAAATGACTGGCCTGTAAATTTTAGAGGCTTATCTAAATTGGTATAAAGTGAGAAACCATGATGAAAAAAACAACGACACTTCTCGGACTTTGCGCAATGCTTTCGGCGCCAGCTTTTGCTGCTCAACTCACTCTGCAATCTGAATTAGTTCCTCGCGTTCTCAACGGCGAGTTCGTCTACCCTGAGTGGATATCCAAGAACAACAGCATCGAGTTAAAAGATGGGGAAAACCAATTAGCGGTAACGGTTGGACAAATCGTATTTGAAGATGGAAAGCGCCGTAAATTCGATTCGCAGCCGCTGGTATTAGAGTTTGATGCAGAAAAAGACACCGAGCTTTCTCTGACTTATCAAACATTCCGTACTATTGAAGAGGCGAGAGCCTTCGAACTCGATCCTAAAGTGGTATTGAAAGACAAAAACGGAAAAGAAGTGGCATTCTCTATGGTTCAACTTCGTAAAGGTGGTTTGCAAGGTTTTCGTGATTATGAACGAGAAGTTGCCGACTATAATAACGCAATGAATAAAGAATCGACTAAGGCAAGCATTGCGTCTTCTCCAGCGGAAACCAAAACAATCAAAGCATCGTTTAATGAATTGAGCCGTGAAGAGCAGCAAGAATTTATGCAATGGGCAATGCGTAACCTGAAGTAATTTCGTCTCGTGCTTTAACAGTAAATAGCAGGGCTGTGCCTTTTTGGTTCTGCCCCGTTTTTATTTCTGTTGTCAAACCGATTGTAGAATTGACTTACGGTGGTAAAATGTCGCCACTTTTATCCTTGACATTACAACGAGAGATCTCTCGTTGCTCATTACCCCTAAGGAACTCAAATGACGGTTAAAACTCGTTTTGCTCCTAGCCCAACTGGCTATCTACACGTTGGTGGTGCGCGTACTGCACTTTACTCTTGGCTATACGCTAAAAACCAAGGTGGTGAATTCGTTCTACGTATCGAAGATACAGACCTTGAGCGTAACTCTCAGGAAGCGGTTGATGCAATTCTTGAAGGCATGGAATGGCTAGGCTTGGAGTGGGATGAAGGTCCTTACTACCAAACTCAACGTTTTGACCGTTACAACGAAATGGTTGATAAGCTTCTTGCTGAAGACAAAGCTTACAAATGTTACGCGTCTAAAGAGCTGCTAGATGAAATCCGTGCAGAGCAAGAAGCAAATAAAGAAATGCCTCGCTACGATGCTAACCATCCAAAAATCAAAGCAGCAAACGAAGCGGCAAAAGATGGCGATCCATGTGTTATCCGTTTCCGTAACCCGAAAGAAGGCAGCGTAGTATTTGATGATCAAATCCGTGGTCGCATTGAAATCCGCAACGATCAAATGGATGACCTAATCATTCGTCGTACTGACGGTTCACCTACTTACAACTTCTGTGTAGTAGTGGATGACTGGGACATGGGTATCACTCACGTTGTTCGTGGCGAAGACCACATCAACAACACCCCTCGTCAAATCAACATCTACGAAGCACTAGGTGCGCCAGTACCTACATTTGCACACTGTGCAATGATCCTGGGTGATGACGGCGCGAAACTGTCTAAACGTCACGGCGCTGTATCAGTCATGCAATACCGCGATATGGGTTACCTGCCTGCGGCACTAAACAACTACCTAGTGCGCCTTGGTTGGTCTCATGGTGACCAAGAAATCTTCTCTCAAGAAGAGATGATCAATCTATTTAGCCTAAACGCAGTATCTAAGTCAGCGTCTGCTTTTAACACTGATAAACTGCAATGGTTGAACAACCACTACATCAAGAACTCAGACCCTGCGTACGTTGCTGAGCATCTACAATGGCATCTAGATCAACAAAAACTAGACGTAACGAATGGTCCTGCTATCACTGACGTGATCAAGCTAGTGGGTGAGCGTTGCAACACGCTAGTTGAGCTAGCTGAGCAAATCCGTTACTTCTATGAAGATTTCTCTGAGTTTGAAGCGGGCGCAGCGAAGAAACATCTACGTGGCGTGGCTAAAGAGCCTCTAGAACTTGCATTAGCGAAAGTGGAAGCACTAACTGAGTGGACGACAGCTAACATCAAAGATGGCGTTATCGCAGCAGTATGTGAAGAGTTGGAAATCGGCATGGGCAAAATCGGTATGCCATTACGTGTTGCTGTAACAGGAGGCGGTCAGTCTCCTTCTGTCGATGCAGTCATGGAGCTGGTTGGAAAAGAGCGTTGTATTGCTCGCATTAAGATGGCGCTTGAGTTCATTGCTGAGCGTGAAGCAAACGCATAATTGCTTTGAACTGAACGTTCTTTTGAATAAATAGTCACAAAGCCGCGGTGAGCAACCGCGGCTTTTTTGTATCTTCAATTTAGATAACGAGAAACTTTCTCTCATATTGGTGAATGAAGAGATGGTTTCACCTGTAATTTACCTCAATATGGATAAGATTTTTTAATCCAAATATCGTTGGCATGAATAAAAAACGAGCGATTATATATCAAATATCTGATTGATTTTTATCCATGTTCCTTAAAGTTCCATTTTGTTTGTCTCATTTTTAAGAAAAAACCTTTGCTTTAGCTATGTTGTTTCAAAAAATAAAGCAAACGTTTGCGTCGTGATTGCGTGGGGATTTTTTTGCTTAAGATCACATGTTGTCGAGATTTTTGATGACAATAAATTGACAGAATTGGGATTTTTCTCGCGATTTCTTAGCGTTATAGTTCATCCCGTCAGCGATACCGAGATGGCGATATGTATCACTGAACAGGAAATGTACGTAAGTTGCTTCCATAAAAAAAATGCATGTGCATAAAAAGAAGCTGACTAAGTATCTCACTCAAGGAATGAATAAAAAGAATTGAAATACAACGTCAGTCAGACGGCGCATTTCGGCATCTAACAAAAGAACTTCTTTAGAGGAATCAATAATGAAAAAATTAGCAGCGGTAATTTCAGCGTCTCTACTTATGGCTTCAGCAGCACAAGCAGAAGTATACGTTGGTGGTAAGATGGGTAAGTCATGGATGGAAGACGCGTGTGTAGCGGGCCAGGCTTGTGACAAAGACGATTCTACTCTTGGCGCTTTTGTTGGTTACGAAATGAATAAATACTTCGCAGTAGAAGCGGGTTTCGACAACATCGGTGATTTTAACCAAACTTCTTTCGGTGGCCACGTAGAAGCAATCACTCTTGCTCCTAAATTTAGCCTACCAATCACTGAAGACATCGCACTTTACGGTAAAGTGGGTGGCGCTTACGTAATGTTTGATGGCAAAGATGATTACTCTTACCTAGGCGCAGCTGGTCTTGAATTCAACCTAAGCCAAAACGTAACAGCTCGTGCGGAATACCAAACACTGACTGACATCAGCAACGATGTAACTCGTGCGACAGGTAACACTGCAACACTAGGTGTTTCTTTCAAATTCGGCGGCAACGATGAGCCAGTAATCGTAGAAGAGCCAGTTGTTGTTGAAGAAGTGGTTGTAGAAGAAGTGGTAGAAGAGCCTGTTGTAGTTACGAAAACATTCGAAACTCAAACAATTGGCACAGGTAGCTTCGATCTAAACAGCACAACTCTAAAACCAGAGAGCGCTGCAAAACTTGATAACCTAGTTGCTTTCCTAAACGAGCACCCACAAGCGAACGTTGAAGTTGTAGGTTACACAGATACGTCTGGTCCAGCAGCTTACAACCTAAAAGTTTCTGAAAAACGTGCTGAGTCTGTTGCTAACGCACTCGTTGAAAAAGGTATTGATTCATCACGTATCCAAGCTCGTGGCGAAGGTGAAAACAACCCAATCGCTTCAAACGACACTCGTGAAGGTCGTCAACAAAACCGTCGCGTAGAAGTCGTTGTTCCAGAATTTGAATACCAAGTTCAGCAATAAGCTCCTATTCGACCGTAGTATAGAAGACTGAAGCTGAAAGCCCCAAAGAGTTCGCTCTTTGGGGCTTTTTATTTCTCTTCAAAAAACTGACTGAAATGTTCAAAGTGGCCAGGTATTACTTAAGATCAATGCTGTTTAAACGCCCCATAAATGTCAGGATCTCCAAGTTATCTTTATGTGCTTCTAACAACGCTTTTTTGGTTTGCATGTAGGCGGCAAGTTTGCCGTACTTACTAATAGAGCGAACCACCGTTTTATATTTATACTCACCGTCATCATTGAACTCTCGCCACTTGGCGATGTAACACGTATCTCGGTTGTCAGGGTTTTCAAGAGTAGGGTTAGGCTTGTGAACGATTTTAGGCTCAACGCTATGTGGAAGCCTAGTCATTAGGTAAGGGTCTTTCAAAAGACGTCGCCAGAATTTGCCCCACATTTGCCGGCCTAACTCGTTTCTCAGCTTAATGGCTTTTTGTAAGCCTTTCTTTTCTCCAATACGAACAAATCCTACCGAGCGGTGTAGTACCGTATCCTCGGGGGTATGGATATGTATCTTAAAGGCTGTCTTGCCTTTAGAAATAAAGCGGTGTCCAGTGTTAGTTATTAAATTGCTCTTAGACATAGTGCTAACTAATAATTTTATTAATAGCTAAAAGGGTAAGCAAAACTCATAGATAATTAAAGTAATAAAATACAAAACTGTAAATAGGGCTTGTTGAAATGATTTCAAGGGGAAGAAGTCAGATCAGTAGAAGGGTTTATCCCGTAACCGAAACACCCGATCCGATCATATTGATTACTGGGAAGATTATCTAACACGGTGTACTAGGGGGAGCAGTGCGAGGCTTGAAATTGAAGATACAAAAAAGCCTTAGCTCAAGTGGGAGCTAAGGCTATGATATGGCGCCCCCAGTAGGATTCGAACCTACGACCTGTCCCTTAGGAGGGGACTGCGCTATCCAGCTGTGCCATGGGGGCGTAATACCAATAGTTGCAGTTCATTGCACTGTTTTACTGAGTTCAAATCTAGCAATCTACCAGATCTGTATCAGCATCACGTTGAACGATTCGCTACGGTCATTGGTATAATCAAATAAGATGCGCTGCCTATGATATTCAAAAGTGAGCATATCTCAAGACTTAATGTTTGCTTTTATAGGATCTTGTTCATTACGTCGCCAATTTGAACGCTAGATGCTAAATTTGGCTGATCAATCGTCAGTTCCGCTTCGTGTTCGTATATGCGTGATACCGTTAATGTAATTTCGCTTTGCGAGACTTTGTTTCTTGGCAATCCATTTTGGTCGATAAACGACGCGGTGTGCCAAAGCTGCAATTTGTCTCCCTCTTTTACGCCGTGCATACGGCCGAGATCCATCGTTACGGTATTACCGAAGACTGCCACAACCTCTGGCAGTGTAATTTTGCAAGATAGCTCCGACTCCAGATCCAACATAATATTGCGACTAACGCGAAGCATCATCTCGCCATAGGTCGATGCCCAAAAACGTGCACTACGAGTGTCCACTTGACTCGTCTTAGCAAATGGCCAACGCGCGACCTCACGGTAGGCTTTGTTGAAGATTTCATGGCCAGTTTTACCATCAAATACTTTCATTTCTAACGCAAACTGACGATTGATGATGTCATCTTGCAATAGTTGAGATTCGACCGTTGCAGTGAGATCGGTAATGACCCCTCCAATGATGTATTGTGCGCCATTGTCTTGCGCGATCATTTGAGTGCGAGCAGGATAGTTGCTGCTTATTGAGTAGTCCGTTGTACCAACAGACACAAAGCTGCGTGAGGTTTGATCAAGTTGACGGTTCACTACGTGGCTAAAATCGTCACCAACTTGATAAATTTGTCCCATCACTGCTTGTTGTGGTGATGCGACCTCAATATTGCCGACCAGCATTGTCTTTTTGTATTGATCGGTGTGGCAACCCGTTGCCGATGGATAAATATCAACGCGGATTTTTACCTCGACTTTACCGCGACGTTTGCGTTCAGACTCCACCAAAATGTAACGGACTTCATGATTGGTAAACTGGTATTCGTTGCGACTTTCTTCTAATAGCGGCATCAAGTTGCTAATACTGCCAATATCTGCGCCCGAAAAATTGACGGCTTTGAACAGCGCGTCTTCCAACGCATGGAGCCTTGCCGTCTCTTCTGAAGAAACGATGGTGGCAACGCCTGTGACTTCATACCAAGATGCCATTACCTTAAAAGGCAGAAGCATCACTAAAGTGATTGAAAACAGACTGTTTAATATTTTTTTCATTGGTTACAACCGTTCGGGTATAAATATTGCTTTAACAAATTCAGTGAAGTTTGGTGGGTTTTTCTTCGTTAGGCAAACAAAGAAAAGCAAAGACTGTTCCAATATTCACTTTCTTGGAAAGGAATTAATAAAGAACGGTATCACCTAAGATTATCTGGAGAATCAAACCATGAAAAAGTGGCTTGTCGCTGCATCGATGATGACGCTTCTGACATCGTGCGCGTACTCACCGATTTACAATGGTAAAGAACCTTACTCGGGAAGCCAGTTCATGCTGATGGATAGTCCGCGTCATACGATGGACTTTTTCATTGAGAGCATGACAGAAGACCTGATGGTTTCTAATGTGGCAGTATCAGCGCGGACACCGATTGCGATTACCTCGTTTGTTGATCTACAAAATATGGATGCAACAAACTGGTTAGGTAACTCGGTCTCTGAAGGTTTTATCCATCAGTTTCAGCGCCGAGGGTTTAAAGTGGTTGATTTCAAAACTACGGGCTCTATTCAAGTGACGCAACAGGGCGATTTTGCTTTAAGTCGTGATTGGCAAGATTTAGCTCAAGAGCAGCAAATTCAGTATGTATTGACCGGAACGATGCTGCGCCAAGAGGGGGGAGTGCTTGTCAATGCACGCGTGGTTGGCATGCAAAGCCGTGTAGTTGTAGCGACAGCGCAAGGTTTCCTTCCGGCTGACCGTATTGGGCGTGACTTAGATACGTTAAATAGCATCCGCACACAAGATGGTGTGTTGATTCGTTCTGACCCTACCATTCGTCAGCCGTACACTGTGATTCTCCGTCCATAGGATAGAAGCATGAAGAAGTTATTATTTATTGTTGCCACACTGATATTGGTTGGGTGTCAGCCATTACAACAGATGCGTCAAGATGAAATCTTAGTGGCGGTGGGCTACGCCAGCGTCAGTGAGCAAACAGGCCGCACAGTAGAAGAAAAGCGTGTACGTGCAATGCGCGCATCAAAAATTGATGCTTATCGTGAGCTAGCAGAGCAAGTTTATGGCATGCGTGTTAGTGGACGTGCAGAGCTGCAAGACCAGCGTTTGGGTATTGAAAGCACCACTGGTGCCGTCGATGGTGTAATTCGTGGTGCAGAAGTTGTGCGTAGTTATCTTGTTGAAGACAGTTATGTGACTGAGCTGCGTCTGGATATCCGTAAGATGGATAAGCTACGTGATTATGGAGAAGTTCAGCAAGTGCCTGAGAAGCGTCAGCAAACTTTGTTTTAAACCATTTCACTAGACAGATAATCTTTTTGAGCGGCTGATTGGTAACAATGAGTCGCTTTTTTATATCTACGTGAGCGCGGGAATTGAGGGTAGGAGTGACGTTTAAGCTTTTATATTGGTGCCAAGCGTCGAGATGGTGTGGGTTTTTCCGCCCGCATTGTAGGTCATGCCAACTTTGCCATGAGTTCGCTGGAGCATGTTGTTGAGTTTATTGAAGCTCAGCTGTGCGCGACTAAGCGATTCGCCATTTACTTGGTTAACTTGTTGACAGTCGAGGACGATCGATTGGATTTGAGCAACAACCTGACTTAGGTGCTCATCTTCAGTAAGTTGATTGACGTGCGGGTGAGAGGCGATTCGCTGATCAGTTGTTCTGAGCTGATCAATGAGCGTCATCTTCTGTTTGGCAATGTTCTCAATCTCGGTAGAGACACGCGCCGTTATTGCTTGTGTTTCTTGGCGTAAAACAGCGGAAAGTGCCTTAGCATTTTCTAGCTGGAAATTAACGAGATCGACTAATGCTGCCATAAAATACTTACCTTCGGCCTAAGTCAGTTAGCTTTTGCCTTGCAATTCGTTTTCAAACTTAATCATGTTGTCAGCCAATTTTTCAGGATCGACTTTGTATGAACCGTTTGTGATAGCTTCTTTGATTGCTGCAACTTTGGCGCTGTCATATGCCGGAGAAGCTGCCATATCCTTCTGGAGTTTACTGACGGCTTTACTTTGCTGGCTGAGTGATACTGCGTCTTGTTGCGCTGGCGCCTTTTTTGATTCTGTCGTGCTGGTAGCATTGGAATCGTTACGTGCAGGTGCGCGACTTGTTGTCGTCATCATTTGCCCTGAACGTATATTATCTATACCTGCCATGTTTAACCTTTGCCTTGTATCGTAATACTGGTATCCAGACTATCGACCAGCGCAAAAATAACTTTAGTCATTTTTTGCATTTTTATTGATCAGTTTAAACACGCTACCAGTGGGTATTAAAAATTAACAGTGATTTCCGCAATGTCAGTCACTATGCCTTCTATTATACGTTGCGACTTATCATTTTTCACTCTTACTTGATCGCCAGCTGAACCATCCTGCAATGCTGTGCCTTGCGTTGTGATCGTCATGCCAGAATTCACCGCTTTGATAATGACCTTTTCATTTCGGCATACCACACAAACATCATTTCTCTCTACGACATCGCCTAAGCGAACATTACGCTTTAGCTTTGCCCCAACCACTTGATCGTAGCTAGAAAATCCATCTTTACGAAAGCGCTGTAGCTCGATCATGGAAGTGGTAACATCCGATGCGCTGACGATTTCTCCTCTCCCTAGTGTTCGTGTAGCGACGATCATTGGTACTGATACCGAGATCCTCACAGGGACATAGACTTTCCAGTCATCCGGTTGGCATTCCACTAACACATTGATGTTACTTCTCGTGCTGCTGGTGGAAGAGGCAGATGTATCTAACGGAACAGGGCAATCCGTTGCTTTTATTCTCGAGTCGATCTCTGCCGCATTAACAGATAGCTCGCCACCATCAGGCTGATCAACCGTAGCAAGAATATGTTGTTCTGCTGCTGTTTTTATTTGCTCGATCTGATTATCTGAAGCTGAATGAACAAAAAAGCTAAACATACTGAGCAAAATGCCGATAGACTTAGCGTACTTTGTAATTAGCGCTCTACATATTGTCATAGTCAATGGTGTCGAAGTGAAAGTGAAATACGCCATACTGTCTCCCTGGTATCGTGCTTGCCAGTGGTAGAGTATCATTTAAAAACAAAAAGTTTGAGATGGAGATGAGCATATGACGGGGATTCTTGACTCGGTGAATCAGCGTACGCAACTCGTCGGTCAGAACCGATTGGAATTATTGACCTTTCGACTGATGGGCCGACAGCGCTACGGCATTAACGTATTCAAAGTGAAAGAAGTACTACAGTGCCCTAAGCTGACTTCAATGCCAAATCTACACCCTCTGGTTAAAGGTATCGCTCATATCCGCGGCCATACCGTGTCCGTTATTGATTTGAGCCTGGCAATTGGTGGCCGCCCAACCACTGATTTAGATAAATGTTTTGTTGTTATTGCAGAATTTAACCGTACGATCCAAGCATTTTTGGTATCATCGGTTGAGCGTATTATCAATATGCATTGGGAAGCGATTTTGCCACCGCCAGACGGTGCAGGTAAAGCGCACTACTTGACTGCCGTGACAAACATTGACAATGAGCTGGTTGAAATCCTTGACGTTGAAAAAATCCTGGCAGAAATTGCGCCAGTTGATGAAACGATGGATTCCGCTATTGGCGAAGAAATCGCACAAGCAGAACAAGAAAAGCCTATTGTACGCCGCATACTGATTGCTGATGACTCGACGGTCGCGCGTAAACAGGTAGAGCGTGCGATTACATCCATCGGTTTTGAGGTCGTATCTGTCAAAGACGGCAAAGAAGCGTACAATAAGTTGATTGAAATGGCTCAAGAAGGCAATATCTACGATCAAATTTCGTTGGTTATTTCCGATATTGAAATGCCAGAAATGGACGGCTATACCTTAACGGCTGAAATTCGCAGACATGCCGATTTGAAAGACCTTTATGTTATCCTCCATTCTTCATTAAGTGGTGTATTCAACCAAGCTATGGTTGAGCGTGTAGGTGCCAACACCTTCATTGCGAAATTTAACCCAGATGAGTTGGGTAACGCGGTTAAATCTGCATTAACACAATAAAAGAGACATTAATGACTGCTATTACAATCAGTGATCAAGAGTATCGTGACTTTAGCCGTTTTCTAGAATCGCAATGTGGCATCGTGTTAGGTGATAGCAAGCAATACCTCGTGCGTAGCCGACTGAGTCCTTTAGTGACGAAGTTTAAGCTCGCATCGTTATCAGATTTGCTACGTGATGTTGTTACAGGGCGTAATCGAGAATTACGAGTCGCCGCTGTGGATGCGATGACGACTAACGAAACCTTGTGGTTTCGAGATACTTATCCGTTCACGGTTTTAGCTGACAAATTATTGCCAGAAGTAGCGGCAAGCAAGCGCCCAATTAAGATCTGGTCTGCTGCCAGTTCATCGGGCCAAGAACCGTATTCTATTGCAATGACGATCCTGGAAACGCAACAGCGCAAGCCGGGCTTGTTACCAAACGTGTCCATTACAGCCACAGATATTTCGGCAAGTATGCTCGAGATGTGTCGTGCAGGGGTGTACGACAACTTGGCTTTGGGTCGCGGGCTTTCACCAGAACGTCGTCGCACCTTCTTTGAAAATGCGGACGGTGGTCGCATGAAAGTCAAAGATAACGTCAAGCGTTTGGTGAACTTTCGTCCACAAAACTTGATGGACAGTTACGCACTGATGGGTAAGTTCGACATCATTTTCTGTCGTAACGTATTGATTTACTTTTCTCCAGAAATGAAATCTAAAGTGCTTAACCAAATGGCGAGCAGTTTAAACCCTGGTGGCTACTTGCTGTTAGGGGCATCAGAGTCGCTAACTGGTCTGACTGATAAATTTGAAATGGTGCGCTGTAATCCGGGCATCATTTACAAGCTTAAATAGCGGTATCTCTTCATTGATAGAAAAGCCTGACTTCGTGTCAGGCTTTTTTGTTTGTTACCTTTCTGCGCCGAGCGTTTCATGTATCACTCAATTAGTTGAAGCGCGTTTTTGCCTTGTGCCCTCAACACGGTGTATCTTTATTAAGTGAACAAAGTGATACGACATGACATTCCAGTTACTTTGGCTCACTTATTGCTATTTCAATTCACGGTAACCACTAGGTTGGTGTAATGCTTTAGGTTTTGGCATGCTAATTGCTTTTTGGTTATCAATCACGGTCAGTTCTTAATTGTAGAGGCAAACATGGCTATATCTTTTGACAATGCACTAGGGATCCACCAGCACACGGTGGGCGTACGTGAGCGCAATGCAGAGGTGATTTCCACCAATATCGCACAAGCAAACACGCCTGGTTACAAAGCAAGAGGTTTAGACTTTGCGAAGGAATTGCAAGCGGCAACATCTGGGGCAAGCATTGGTCTTAGTCGCACAGATGGTCGGCATATTCCTGCCACTACAACGTTGGTTGGGGACAAGTTATATCGTCTTCCTACGCAACCAGATACGGGAGATGGCAACACGGTAGACTTGGATTTAGAGCGTAACTTGTTTATGCAAAACCAAATCAGACACCAAGCATCACTCGACTTTCTAGGCAGCAAATTCAAGAACTTAACCAAAGCAATCAAAGGGGAATAATTTAGATGAGCTTATTTAACGTTTTCAATGTGACAGGTTCCGCAATGAGCGCTGAATCCGTTCGTCTGAATACTACCTCAAGCAACTTGGCGAACGCCGACAGTGTCAGCAGCTCTGCGAAAGACACTTACAAAGCGCGTCATGCAGTGTTTGGTGCAGAGTTAAGTAACGCCATGCGTGGCGGTGATACGGTGCCAGTGAAAGTGATGGGTATTGTAGAAAGTGATAAACCGCTGAATGCGGAGTACAACCCAGACCATCCCCTAGCAAACGAAGAAGGCTACATCTACAAGCCTAACGTCAATGTAATGGAAGAAATGGCAAACATGATTTCAGCTTCTCGTGCATACCAAACTAATGTACAGGTCGCTGATTCTAGTAAACAAATGCTGCTGCGTACGCTGCAGATGGGTCAATAAGGATAAGGGGGTAGCGTATGGCCGGAATTAACAACGTTGGTCAAAGCGGCTTGTCCTATATCGACCAGCTTAAAAGTCTACAAGAGAGTAACAAGAAAGCGGAAGAGAGCACGGGTAAGCAGGATCTAAAACAGGAAGACTTCTTATCATTGCTCACGAAGCAACTGTCTCAGCAAGACCCTTTTAAGCCGGTAAGTAATGACCAGATGATTGCGCAAATGGCTTCATTTGCGACCGTTGATGGCATTGGCAAGATGAACACTCAGTTTGAGAGTTTGAATTCGTCAATGACATCAAATCAAGCGTTACAAGCTTCCTCTTTGGTAGGGCGTGACGTATTGGTCCCAGGAGCAGCAGGTGTGAAGCAGGACGACGCACCAATGGCGGCAATGGTTAAGCTTTCACAATCTATCGATAATCTGTTTGTTCGTGTAGAGGATGAAGCTGGCCAACTGGTTCGTACCTTTGAGGTAGGGGCGAAACCAGCCGGCGACACGCGTGTGCTTTGGGACGGTAAAGATGAAAGCGGAAATCCACTGCCAGCTGGCAAATACAAAGTGAAAGCGTCTGGCTTAGTTGAAGGGGAGTCGCAAGAGTTCCCAGTATCGACGTATGCCAACGTAAACAGCGTATTGCTTGGCAAAGGTGACGGAAACGTATTACTCAATCTGGCTGGTTTTGAATCGCCAGTTCGACTTGCAGAAGTATTGGAAGTCGGCAAAGCGTAGTCATAGCTCGCTAGATTAGGAGATTTTGGAATGTCATATGTATCTTTAAGCGGTTTGTCCGCCGCCCAACTGGATTTGAACACCACCAGTAACAACATTGCGAACGCCAACACGTACGGCTTTAAAGAGTCCCGTGCTGAGTTTGCTGATGTTTACTCTAACTCTTTATTTACTAACGCAAAAACCACGCCGGGTGGTGGTGCGCAAGCAAGCCAAGTGGCGCAGCAGTTCCATGAAGGCTCAAGCATTTACACCAACAACCCAATGGATCTGCGTGTTTCGGGGACAGGTTTTTTCGCTGTAGCGAAAGAGCGTCTAACTCCACAACAGAATGAACTGACACGTAATGGTGCATTTCACTTAAATAAAGAAAACTACATGGTGACCGCGAACGACGAGTTCTTATTAGGTTACCAAGTGGACCCAAGCTCTGGTGAGGTTTCTTCATACGAGCCACAACCCATCAATATTCCTGCTGAATTTGGTAAGCCAAAACAAACAGCAAACATTGAAGTGGGTGTGAACTTGCCAGCGAACGGCGATTTGAAAGATCCAACGCAGTTTGATTTTTCAGACCCTGATACATACAACCGTTCAACCTCTTCGACAATTTATGACTCGATGGGTCAGTCTTACAAGCTAACGACGTATTACTTGAAAGATCAGACTCAGCCAAATACATGGAACACTTACTACACCGTGACAGATAAAGAAGGTGAAAAGCCTTTAAATGTTGCGGCTGGTGATGCGCAAACGCCAACAGGTCATGTGGGGCATACCATGAAGTTCAACAACGATGGTACGTTGGCGAGCTTGAACAATGGTCAGCCAATCACTTCTGTGGCTCTGGGCGATCCGGCGACGAACACGACACCAGTCGATATGAATGGTGCCGATCCTGCGCAGACGCTTAACTTCGGCTTAGGCTCAGCAACACAGTTTGCGGCTCCGTTCGAACTGACTAAGTTTGACGAAGACGGTGCAACAACGGGCTTCCTAACCAAAGTTGACTTCGATGAAAACGGCAGCGTATTGGGGACTTACTCAAACGGTGAAAACGTTACATTGGGTCGTGTTGCTCTCGTACGTGTTCCAAACGAGCAAGGTCTGGATAAGAAAGGCGGCACTCAATGGGATTCAACGCAGTTCTCTGGTGACAAGATCTGGGGTGAATCAAATAAAGGCTCTTTCGGCACCATCAATAACGGTATGCTGGAACAGTCAAACATTGATATGACGCAGGAGTTGGTGGACCTGATCTCTGCTCAGCGTAACTTCCAAGCAAACTCACGTTCGCTAGAAGTACACAACCAACTACAACAGAATATCTTACAGATCCGCTAGAGCACTAGCTGGGTCATTCGATACTCTGCTTGAGTAAGCAATGGCGTGTGATTGCTTCTTAGTAATTACCGCTTTGTTCATTTTCATCATGACATTCATCTGATGCTTAGCCTGAATACACCTCACTCAGGCTAAGCATGCTTTGATCTACGATTTGCCGCTGTTGCCGCCGTATGGATCAAAACCTTGCCTCTCGTTACAGTTTTCTGCCTCTATTGACCTCTTTTCATTGTTGATTTTTAATTCAAAGTATTGATTGATAAGTCTATTTTTGTTTTGGCATAACTATTGCTTTTACTCCGTGTATAGAGAGATTTTTTGGAGTAATTTATGGATCGCGCACTGTTTCTCGCAATGAGTGGCGCCAAGCAAAATATGCAGGCACTACAATTGCGCGCTAATAACTTGGCTAACGTAAGCACGACCGGATTTCGGGCTGATTTAGCACAGGCTCGCTCAATGCAGGCTTATGGTGAAGGCCATCCTTCACGTGTGTTCAGCATGACAGAGCGTCCAGGGCATAACTTTGCTCAAGGTAGCGTGATTACAACAGGGCGTGATCTGGATGTGACGATTGAAGGCAGCGGCTGGATATCGGTACTCGATCACACAGGGAAAGAAGGGTTGACCCGTAACGGCAACCTAAAAGTCGATCAAAATGGCATGCTTACCAACGCAAGTGGTCATTTGGTGCTGGGTGAAAACGATGCGCCGATTACTTTGCCTATTCCTCTCTCCAAAATTGAAATCGGTCGGGATGGCACCATCTCTGTACTTCCTCAAGGTGCCCCGGCAGAAGAATTCCAAGCGGTTGATCGCATTAAGCTCGTTAAGCCTAATGACCAAAGCTTGTTTAAAGACACCAATGGCTTATTTCGCCATAAAACTCCAAACCAACCTTACGAAGCAGACGCGACTGTTAGTCTCCAGACGGGAGCGATAGAAGGCAGTAACGTGAATGCCGTAGGTGAAATGACCGCATTGATTGACTTACAACGTCAGTTTGAAATGCAAGTCAAGATGATGAGCACAGCTGAAGAAATGGATAAATCTTCAGATTCACTGCTTCGTATGAGTTAACAGAGTTAGAGGTTCACTATGCATCCAGCACTATGGGTAAGTAAAACAGGTCTAGACGCCCAACAAACCAACATTGCCACGATTTCGAACAACTTGGCGAACGCCTCTACTGTCGGCTACAAAAAGAGCCGTGCAGTATTCGAAGATTTGTTCTATCAGAACATCAACCAGCCTGGCGGCCAGTCATCTCAGAACACGGAACTGCCAAGTGGCTTGATGCTAGGTGCGGGTTCTAAAGTGGTTGCGACGCAAAAAGTGCACACGCACGGCAATGCACAGACAACGACCAACGCACTGGACATGATGGTGGAAGGCGACGGCTTTTTTCAAGTGACATTGCCGGACGGCAACATCGGTTATACCCGTAACGGTCAGTTCACGCTAAATGGTGAAGGCACGTTAGTCACGTCGGGTTCTGGCTACCCTGTAGAGCCTGAAATTGTGATTCCAGAAGATGCGATTTCTATTACTGTCGGTACGGATGGTGAAGTGTCGGTTCGCGTCCGAGGTCAGCAAGACAACCAAGTCGTTGGTCAGCTAACCATTACAGACTTTGTTAACCCGGGTGGCCTAGAGCCAATTGGTCAGAACCTTTACTTACCAACGGGTGCCAGTGGCGATCCACAAGAGGGTGTTCCTGGTTTGGACGGTTTGGGTGAAATTCGTCAATCCATGCTGGAAGCGTCCAACGTGAATGTAACGGAAGAGTTGGTCAATATGATTGAAGCCCAGCGCGTTTACGAAATGAACTCAAAAGTGATCTCGTCAGTCGATAAAATGATGAGCTTCGTTAACCAGCAATTGTAACGATTAAGAGCAAGATTTGAGGAGCTCACGATGAAACGTATTTGCCTACTCGCTTTGATTGCTACGATGTCGGGCTGTGCCATGTTGGAACCGATTGAAACGGATGAAGTGACACAAGCAACCACTGTGGTCGACGCAGTAGAAGGCGATAAATCGAAAGAAGAGAGCAGCGGTATTGTAGATACTTTACGTGGTAGAAGCGATCCGGTTGCTGGCGATCCTGCTTGGGCTCCAATTCATCCGAAAAACAAACCTGAGCATTATGCTGCTGCAACAGGTTCGTTGTTTAGCGCCGAGCACATTACCGATCTCTACGACGATTCTAAACCACGTGGTATTGGCGACATTATTACCGTAACACTGGATGAGACAACCAGTGCGACGAAAAGCGCAAATGCCGATTTATCGAAAACCAATGAAGCGCAAATGGACCCGCTTCAAGTTGGCGGAGAAGAGCTGCAAATTGGCGGAAAATATAATTTCTCTTATGACTTAAACAACTCCAACTCATTTGCAGGTGACTCTTCTGCAAAGCAGAGCAACAGCATCAGTGGTTACATCACTGTTGAGGTGATTGAAGTACTGGCAAACGGCAACCTCGTGATCCGCGGTGAGAAGTGGATGACGCTAAATACAGGTGATGAGTACATACGTTTAAGTGGCACTATTCGTCCGGATGATATTAATTTCGACAACACCATTGCATCAAATCGTGTTTCTAACGCAAGAATTCAATACTCAGGGACTGGTTTGCAACAAGATATGCAAGAGCCAGGCTTCTTGGCACGATTCTTTAATGTAGCGCTATAACACGCCGTGCTGACGGCAATTTGACTGCAAGAGATAAGTAAGCATGAAAAAACTCCTTTTAGTACTGATGAGCGTTGCTCTGTTTTCTACCGTAGCCCAAGCCGCACGTATCAAAGACGTCGCGCAAGTGGCAGGTGTACGAAGCAACCAACTCGTGGGTTATGGTTTGGTTTCAGGCTTACCTGGTACGGGTGAAGCGAACCCGTTTACAGAGCAAAGTTTCGCCGCCATGCTGCAAAACTTCGGCATTCAGATGCCGCCGGGCACAAAGCCAAAAATTAAAAACGTTGCCGCAGTCATGGTTACGGCAGAGTTGCCGCCTTTCTCTAAACCGGGTCAGCAAGTGGACGTGACTGTCTCTTCCATCGGAAGTGCTAAAAGTTTGCGTGGTGGTACGCTACTACAAACGTTCCTCAAAGGTCTCGACGGTCAAGTTTACGCGGTTGCTCAAGGTAACTTAGTGGTGAGCGGCTTCAGTGCTGAAGGCGCTGACGGTTCTAAAATCGTAGGTAACAATCCAACCGTTGGTCTTATCTCTAGTGGTGCGACAGTAGAGCGAGAAATTCCAAACCCATTTGGTCGTGGTGATTACATCACGTTCAACTTGCTTGAGTCAGACTTCACAACGGCTCAACGTATGGCGGATGCTGTAAACAACTTCCTTGGCCCACAAATGGCGAGCGCTGTTGACGCGACATCAGTGCGCGTGCGTGCTCCTCGTGACGTCAGCCAGCGTGTTGCGTTCTTATCGGCAATCGAAAACCTAGAGTTCGACCCAGCAGATGGTGCAGCCAAAATCATCGTTAACTCTCGCACGGGCACCATCGTAGTTGGTAAGCATGTGCGTCTTAAACCAGCAGCAGTAACGCACGGCGGCATGACGGTTGCGATCAAAGAAAACCTGAATGTTAGCCAACCTAACGGCTTTTCTGGTGGGCAAACCGTTGTCGTACCAGACTCGGATATCGAAGTCAGCGAAGAGCAAGGAAAAATGTTTAAGTTCGAACCAGGCTTAACGTTGGATGATTTGGTCCGTGCCGTGAACCAAGTCGGGGCTGCGCCTTCGGACTTGATGGCAATTTTACAAGCATTGAAGCAAGCTGGTGCCATTGAAGGCCAGTTGATCATCATTTAATGGTTAGGAGGTAGGTATAATGAACAATCCTAACGACATTGGTTTTATCCATGACATCAGTTCTCTGGATACTCTGCGTCAAAAAGCAGTGAAAGAGGGAAAAGATGGCGAGCAAGAAGCATTGCATGCGGCTGCTCGTCAGTTCGAATCGATCTTCACCTCCATGATGTTGAAATCCATGCGTGAAGCCAATGAGGGCTTTGAGTCCAACATGATGAACAGCCAAAACGAGAAGTTCTACCGACAAATGTTGGATGAACAGATGGCGAGTGAATTGAGTTCGTCTGGTTCAATGGGACTGGCCGATATGATTGTTAAGCAATTAACGGCTGGGCAAGGGAACGACAAAAAAGAAACGGCTATGCGTGATGCGGCAAACAATGCTGCGGAATATCGTCGTGTTGACCCGAAAAAAGCGCGCGAGATTGAACAGCGCTTGATTGAATCTGGTCAACTATCTCGACCAAGCAATGAACCCACTCGATTCGATTCACCAGAATCCTTTGTTAACTCGATGAAGCCATACGCGGAGAAAGCTGCGAAAGCCCTAGGTGTCGAGCCATCTTTGCTACTTGCGCAAGCCGCTTTGGAAACGGGGTGGGGACAAAAGGTCGTGAAGAACGCGCGTGGCAGCAGCAACAACTTATTTAATATCAAAGCAGATCGAAGCTGGCAGGGTGACAAAGTGACGACGCAAACTTTAGAGTTCCACGATAACACGCCAGTGAAAGAGACGGCGGCGTTTCGCTCCTACTCAAGTTACGAAGACAGCTTTAATGACTTTGTACGATTTTTGAATGACAACCCACGTTACGAGACAGCATTGCAGCAACGCGGGAATTCAGAGTCGTTTATTCGCGGTATCCACAGTGCGGGTTACGCGACCGATCCGAACTACGCAGATAAAGTCCTGCAGGTGAAGGATAAAATCGAAAGTATGTAATGTCTCTGCGCCAATTTATGACGTTCTCGAAGGCTTGCCATAGTGCAAGCCTTCACTTTATCTGAATATCTACGCCTTTCTATCACTTGGCACATCTTTTGCTTTTAACGTGTCTAGGTGATCGGTTTTGCCGATTTATATTTCGTTTTTGGGGGCACGTATGGCGTCAGATCTTCTGAATGTAGGTACTCAAAGTGTGCTTACTGCTCAGAGACAATTAAACACCACTGGTCATAACATTTCTAATGTTAATACAGAGGGTTATAGCCGTCAGTCTGTTATCCAAGGCACGAATGATCCGCGCATGTTTGGTGGTTCTACCTACGGCATGGGTGTGCATGTGGAAAATGTTCGCCGCTCGTGGGATCAGTTTGCCGTGAATGAACTGAACCTGTCGTCGACCAACAATGCCAACAAAACGGATACCCAAGACAATCTTGATATGCTCTCTAGCATGTTGAGTTCAGTGGCATCGAAGAAAATTCCTGAGAACCTGAATGAGTGGTTCGATGCGGTAAAAACCATGGCAGATACCCCGAACGATTTAGGGGCACGAAAAGTGGTATTGGAAAAGGCGAAAATCTTCTCTGATACCTTAAATGATTTCCACGAAACCGTTCGACTGCAATCTGATGTCACCAATAAAAAATTGGATATGGGTATTGAGCGCGTTAACCAACTTGCGTTGGAAATTCGAGATATTCATCGACTGATGATGCGTACCCCCGGTCCACATAATGACCTGATGGATCAGCATGAAAAGCTGGTTACTGAGCTGTCAGAGTACACCAAAGTTACCGTAACCCCACGCAAAAATGCGGAAGGGTTTAATGTTCATATCGGCAATGGACACACTCTTGTTTCTGGCACGGAAGCAAGTCAGCTCAAAATGATCGATGGCTATCCGGATGTTCATCAAAGACGATTAGCAATGGTGGAAGGGAATGGCATTAAAGCGATCAAGTCTGATGATATGGATGGCAAAATCGGCGCTTTACTTGAAATGCGCGACAAACACATCCCACAACTGCAAGATGAAATGGGCCGTTTAGCGACGGGCTTTTCCTACAAAATTAATCAGCTGCAATCTCAAGGTCTGGATCTCAACGGCAAGATAGGTAAAGACGTATTTACCGACGTGAACTCTGAGCTGGTGGCAAAATCTCGAGTTTTTGCTGCGCCTGACTCACAAGCTGATGTTGCGGTTTACATCGAGGACATTTCCGCGATCAAAGGTGGTGAATATTCGCTGCGTTTTGATGGCGACCAATACAGCGTGACAACACCGAAAGGTGAGCAAATGTCGTTGAACATCGACCGTTCGGATTCGTCGTTTGTTCTGGATGGTATGAAAGTGCAAATTGGTGAAGGCCTTGGCGCCGGTGAGCGCGTATTGCTCCGCCCAACGAGAAGTGGTGCAGCCATCATAAAGATGGAAACCAATGACGCAAAAGCTATTGCCGCACAAAGTTATGAAGCCTCAACCACTTTTGCCCAAGGTAACGCCAAGTTTAAAATTCGTGAGGCGGGGGATGTTAAAGAGTTTGAGGTTACCGTACAACCAGCCGACGAGAAGCATGATAAGCCGTGGTTAAAGATCACGGATAACAAGGGTAATTTACTATCGGACAAATACTCATACCCGTTAGATAAAGATAACCCGATGATTGAAATCTCAGTGCCGAAAAGCCATCCGCTGTATAAAAACGGCGATGCAACCGTGTTTGAGTTGAGCGAAGGCGCACTGATGAATGATAAATTCACCGCAAACTTGGTGCCTTCTGAAGGTGGTAACGGCAACTTGAGAAAAATGCAGAAGATCCAAACAGACAAGATGATGGATGGAAAATCCAGTACCTTGATCGATGTTTATCATAACCTCAATACTGAAGTTGGACTGAAATCTTCTACAGCAAACCGTTTAGCCTCCGTCGCTCGTTTAGAGCATGAAGCGGCGCAAGAGCGCGTTGCTTCTATTTCTGGCGTTAACCTCGATGAAGAAGCGGCCAACATGATGAAGTTTCAACAAGCGTACATGGCTTCATCACGTGTGATGCAAGCGGCGAATGATACCTTCAATACCATTTTACAACTGAGGTAAGGAGAAGAGATAAGTGCTAACCCGAATTTCTAGTTTCCATAACTATCAGTCCGTACAAAATGATCTGCGTCGTCAAGAGAATAAGGTTCACCACAACCAAGAGCAACTTGCTTCAGGGAAAAAGTTACTGAAACCTAGTGACGACCCCCTCGCTGCGCATTACATCCAAAACATTAGTCAGCAACAAGAACAGCTACAACAATATCTTAGCTCGATAGTGTTGGTGCGTAATCGTCTAGAAAACCACGAAGTTAATATCGCCAATGCG
This sequence comes from Vibrio sp. YT-17, assembly GCF_033337375.1. Classification (NCBI taxonomy): domain Bacteria; kingdom Pseudomonadati; phylum Pseudomonadota; class Gammaproteobacteria; order Vibrionales; family Vibrionaceae; genus Vibrio; species Vibrio sp. YT-17. The sequence continues at coordinate 3,028 of NZ_JAWOQP010000029.1, read as the reverse complement.
GAGAATTTTGCCGACGAGTCGAAGCGCTTAACGATGGAGATGATTAACGGTGCCTTTTCTGCTGAAGACCGACAAGCAAAGAAGCGTGAGCTAGAAGAGATTGCGAACAACTTCCTTAACTTGGTGAACTCGCAAGATGAATCTGGTAACTACGTGTTTGCTGGCACTAAGCCAAAAAGCCAACCATTTTATCGCGATAAAGATGGTAGCGTGCAATACGCTGGGGACGATTATCAGCGCAAAATGAAAGTTTCTAGCATGCTTGAGATGCCAATGAACGATCCTGGCAGCAAGCTGTTTATGGAGATACCAAACCCATTTGGCGACTATCAGCCGAATTACGATCTACAAAATGGCTCTGAGCTGTTGCTAAACAAAGCTACTAACGTTGACGCTAAGGATGATGCGGCGTATCGCGTGACATTTGTCGATATGAATAACGGCAAATTTGGTTACCAATTAGAGCGTAACGGCAAAGTAGTGGATGCCGATGAGTTTTCTCCAGAGAAAGGGATTGAATACAAAGGCCTGAAAGTGCATGTAAAAGGCCAAATTACGCCTGGTGACAGCATTGAGATCGAAAAGCGGGCAGAGTTCAGCATTTTCGATACCTTCAAGGATGCAATGGCATGGTCAGACAAATCGGTTTCGGATACGTCGGCGACCGCCAAATTGCACCAAATGACAGAAGAATTCCACGCTGCTTTTATCCATTTGAATAAAGCGCGTACAGATGCCGGTGCTCGATTGAGTACGCTGGATATCCAAGAGCAAAATCATGAAGACTTTAATTTGTCTCTGGCAAAAGCGAAGAGCAACTTTGAGGACTTGGATTACTCCAAAGCCGTGATCGAGTTCAGTGAAAACTCGCGAGCGTTACAGGCATCGCAACAAGCATTCGGTAAGACCAAAGATCTAACGTTGTTTAACTACATCTAGTATGACACTCATACACATTGTCTGATTTTGATGCCTTATGTGCAAAGCCTTAAGCGCGATAAGTCGACGTAACCTGAGAGTCTGAGATGTCATGCGGCACGATTTTACCCAAAGCGGCAATGATGCGGGAGGCAAGTCGGGCGGCAACAGGGCAGCGTTCAATACCCTTGGGCTAAGATGAGGCTGACAAACCGGAAATAGCTTAATGATAAAGCTAACTTATTGTTTATTTGATTCTTTTAAAAGTAGTTAAATAATTCACGCAAGTTGGCACACAAATTGTATTGAAAATATCAGAACAGATTTAGAGATTCTAAACCCTGCGTTTAAGGCAGATTTAGCAAGTAACTTTTACGGTCAGTGCTTATCCAAATGAGAGTAAAGCTGGCCGCTTCGCAAAAGCTTGCGAACTCAACAGGAGAGCAAAATGGCTGTAACAGTTAGTACTAACGTCTCCGCGATGACCGCGCAGCGTTACCTAAACAAAGCGACTGATGAATTAAACACGTCGATGGAGCGCTTATCTTCAGGACATAAGATTAACAGTGCAAAAGATGATGCGGCAGGTCTACAGATCTCTAACCGCTTAACTGCACAGTCTCGTGGCCTAGATGTGGCAATGCGTAACGCGAACGATGGTATCTCGATTGCACAAACCGCTGAAGGTGCGATGAATGAGGCAACCTCTGTCATGCAACGAATGCGTGACCTTGCGATTCAATCATCGAACGGTACTAACTCTCCAGCTGAGCGTCAGGCGATCAACGAAGAGTCAATGGCATTGATTGACGAGCTAAACCGTATTGCAGAAACCACTTCATTTGGTGGTCGTCGTCTATTGAACGGCTCATTCGGTGAAGCGGCATTCCAGATTGGTGCGAGCTCAGGTGAAGCCATGATCATGGGACTCACCAGCATTCGTGCGGACGATACTCGCATGGGCGGTGTGACCTTCTTATCTGAGAACGGTAAAGATAAAAACTGGAGCGTTGACCCAGCTAAATCTGACTTGAAGATCACGCTACCAGGTATGGGTGAAGACGAAGACGGCAATGTTGATGATCTAGAAATCAACATTAATGCCAAAGTGGGCGACGACATCGAAGAGCTTGCCACTTACATTAATGGTCAGTCTGATATGATTAATGCGTCTGTAAGTGAAGATGGCAAGTTGCAAGTTTTTGTCGCGCATCCAAACGTTCAGGGTGAGATTTCTATTTCTGGTGGATTAGCATCTGAGCTTGGCCTGAGTGATGAACCTATCAGAACGTCAGTACAAGATATTGATATGACCACGGTACAAGGTTCTCAAAACGCGATTTCTGTGCTGGATTCGGCACTGAAATACGTAGACTCGCAACGTGCAGACTTAGGTGCGAAGCAAAACCGTCTGAGTCACAGCATCAACAACTTGGCAAACATCCAAGAAAACGTTGACGCATCGAACAGCCGAATTAAAGATACAGATTTTGCGAAAGAAACCACGCAAATGACCAAAGCACAAATTTTGCAACAAGCAGGTACATCGATTCTTGCTCAAGCGAAACAGTTGCCAAACTCTGCAATGTCACTATTGCAGTAGTTTACTTAGCCTGTACTCAATACATTCAGACGTGGATGGGAATGCAGGCTTTTGGCAAGCAGCTTTACAATAGAATGAGCGGCTCTCTCATCTCTCACCTGCCAATCATTTTCAATGTAAAGTTGCACTCGGTATGCCGGAAATGTGTTCATTTCTCTTGATCTCCACATAGGCTCTGGCGACCAACCTAGCCCCAGTTCTCTCAAAGGAAAAGGGGCTTTTTCTTTTCTAATCTTCACGTCTATCGTCTGCGAACTTACCTTTAATTGTTTCCTTTTACTGGTTTTCTATACAGTTTAGCCCTCTCGGCTCGATTTGTGGAAACTTGAGCACTTTTTCTTACTTTTCTTCAATTTTATTAGCTAAATCTCGCAATGTTATTTTTTTAAACTTTTTTCTAAAGCTTCTGAATTTGGTGTCGTTAATAGAGGTAACTTTGAGAGAACTACTTGGTTTTCCGAGACGTCGGAAACCGCTACACCGGAAAATCAATTGGAGAAATCACCA
>NZ_JAWOQP010000028.1:0-51638 GCF_033337375.1 Vibrio sp. YT-17 | reverse complement strand
TGAAAAAGTAAAACAAAACAGCTCAAGGCTGCTTCCCAATTCGAATGGTCACTTCGTTTCATTGAAACCTAATTTGAAGCCGAAGCTTCTAATTGGATTATCATCAACGAGTGCCCACACAGATTGATAGGTCTATATTGTTAAAGAGCAACTCTTCTTTGTGATTGACATCACTTCGGAAGAGGCGGCCATTCTAGCGAGATAATTTATTGTGTCAAACACTTTCTTCAAATTATTTCGTTTTTCTTTTCAGCCTTATCAACTTCGCTTAAACCCTTGTGAGGCCTTGCCCTGTCGACGAGGAGGCATTATAGAGATCGCGCTCACATTGGCAAGTGTTATTTTTCAAAAATTGCAAAAATAATGGTTAAACGATGAGTTTTCGATCAAACCTTTATTTATTCAACTTTACCCCAAACTCTCACACAACTTATCCACAGAGTTGTTCTTTGACGCGTGTTTTTTCAAGTACCATAGATAAAGAAAGCTGCTTTATTGCAGCTATCTTTATTAAACTTAACCTAAACTCTATTTAAAGAGCATTATGGCTATATGCCAGACCCATCTTGTTCAGAGCCATCATCTTCGTGTAGGCCACATTCTCGCTTTAAGCCAAAGAATCGAGTTTCTTCCTCTGACATTCCCGGCTCCCATTTACGAGTGGTATGTGTATCACCAACTGAAAGGTAACCTTCATCCCACAATGGGTGGTATTTAAGGCCGTGTTGTTCTAAGTAGTAATGAACGTCTTTATTAGTCCAATCAATTACTGGTAGAAATTTAAACACACCGTTCTGAATTGATAGAATCGGTAAACCTGCACGAGATTTACTTTGCTCTCGACGCAATCCAGAGAACCACGTTCCAACATTAAGCTCTTTTAACGCTCGACGCATCGGCTCAACTTTATTGAGCTTGTTGTATTTTTCAATTCCCTCTACGCCCTGCTCCCATAATTTTCCATATCGAGCTTCTTGCCAATTCGCACTTTCTTTGGCTCGATAAACTTTTAAATTTAGGTTGAGAGCATCTGTCAGCTCATCGATAAATCGGTACGTCTCAGCAAACAGGTAACCAGTATCGGTTAGAATGACGGGGATGTCCGCTTTGGCGCGAGTAACTAAATGAAGCATAACCGCGGCTTGAATACCAAAACTAGAAGAAACCGCGAACTCGCCTTCTAGATTATCTAAAGCCCACGCTACTCTCTCTTGTGCTGAAAGCTTTTCGAGCTCGACATTAATTTGAGCAAGACGGAGGATTTGCTCCGTCTTTGTTAATGTCAGTAACTCTGTGAGCTCAAGCTTGGATGCTACAGAATCAAGCATGAAAGTCCCTCTTTGATACGAGCACTTCTTGGATAATGCCAGCACGAATAGTGAAATCGCCAAAGGCTTCGCCTTCTTCACGCTCTTTCGACCATCGAGCCACCAGCAGATCAATCTCTTCTAAGATTTGCTTATCCGTGATGTTCTCTTTATACATTTTTGGTACTCGAGTACCGGCACGGTTACCACCTAGGTGCAAGTTGTAACGACCCGGCGCTTTGCCAACTAGACCAATTTCAGCCAACATTGCGCGACCACAACCATTTGGACACCCAGTTACACGCAAAATGATGTTGTCATTTTCTGGTAGGTTGTGCTTCTCCAGAATCCCCTCCACATCAGTAACAAACTGAGGAAGGAAACGTTCAGCTTCTGCCATCGCTAGCGGACAAGTTGGAAAAGCAACGCAAGCCATTGAGTTCTTACGCTGTTCACTTACGCCGTCGTCCATTAAGCCATGTTCACGAGCGATCTTTTCAATCTTCGCTTTTTCGTTTTTAGGTACACCCGCAACAATTAGGTTTTGGTTCGCTGTCATGCGGAAATCGCCTTTGTGGATTTTGGCAATTTCAGCAACACCCGTCTTAAGTGGTTTACCTGGAAAGTCTAATAAGCGACCGTTTTCGATGAAAAGCGCTAAATGATATTTACCATCAATTCCTTCTACCCAGCCAATACGGTCACCACGTTCTGTGAATTCATATGGACGGCTTTGCTCAAACTTAACACCAGCACGTTTCTCGACTTCCGCTTTAAAGACATCGCTACCTACACGATCCAATGTGTATTTGGTTTTTGCGTTCTTACGGTTTGAACGGTTACCCCAGTCGCGCTGAGTTGTTACTACAGCTGCGGCAACATCAAGTGTCTTGTCCAGCGGAATAAAGCCAAAGTCGTCAGCGCGGCGCGGATAAGTTGATGTATCGCCATGCGTCATCGCTAAGCCGCCGCCGACCAGGACGTTAAAGCCTACCAGCTTACCGTTATCTGCAATCGCTACGAAGTTGAGATCGTTAGCGTGTACATCTACGTCATTTTGCGGTGGGATAACCACTGTAGTTTTAAACTTACGTGGTAAGTAGTTCTTGCCTAGAATCGGTTCGTCTTCTTCCGTGCTTTCTACTTTTTCACCGTCTAGCCAAATCTCTGCATAAGCGCGCGTCTTTGGTAATAGATGCTCACTGATCTTCTTCGCCCATTCGTAAGCTTCTTGGTGTAACTCTGACTCCACTGGGTTAGTGGTACACAACACGTTACGGTTTACATCACCCGCGGTTGCAATCGAATCAATGCCAATACTGTTGAGCGTTTGATGCATCAACTTAATATTCGGTTTTAATACCCCATGAAACTGGAACGTTTGGCGAGTCGTCAGACGAATACTTCCATATAAAGAGTGCTCCGTTGCGAACTTGTCGATCGCTAACCATTGCGTTGGCGTGATGATGCCTCCAGGCATACGAGCACGAAGCATCACATTATGTAATGGTTCCAGTTTTTGCTTTGTGCGTTCATTACGGATATCACGATCGTCTTGTTGATACATACCGTGGAAACGAATTAACTGGAAGTTGTCGGCAGTAAAGCCACCAGTAATACGGTCCTGTAAATCTTGCTCAATGGTGCCACGTAATAAGTTGCTTTCTCGCTTCAGGCGCTCGTTATCAGATAGCGGCCCTAACTCTTCACCTAATACAACCTGCTTATTATTGTCCGTAGAAAAAGTCATTAGTACACATCCCTCTGATAACGTTTCGCTTTACGTAGGTCATTAATAAATTGTTCTGCATCGTCACGCGGCATCTTGCCTTCTTGTTCAGCAACGATAACCAATGCGTCGTGCACATCTTTTGCCATACGCGTTGCATCACCGCAGACATAGATATAAGCGCCTTCTTGGATCCACTGCCACACTTGAGCTGCGTTTTCTAAGATGCGATGTTGTACGTAAACCTTTTCTACTTGGTCACGACTAAAGGCAACATCCAATCGGCTTAGTACTCCTGACTTGAGATACTTTTGCCATTCCACTTGGTACAAGAAGTCTTGAGTGAACGTGCGATCACCAAAGAACAACCAGTTTTTGCCTTCAGCATCGCGGTTTTCACGCTCCTGAATAAAGCTACGGAATGGTGCGATCCCTGTGCCAGGACCAACCATGATAATTGGAGTGCTATCATCTTCCGGCAGTTTGAAGTTGTTGTTATGCTCAACAAATACTTTAACTTCACCCCCCTCTTCGAGACGCTGTGCTAAGAAACTAGACGCACCACCATATCGTTTTTCGTCGTTTTGTTCGTACTCAACCAAAGCAACCGTTAGGTGTACTTCTTCATCGACCTCTTCTTGGCTTGATGCAATAGAGTAAAGGCGTGGAGTAAGGCGACGAAGCAAACCAATCAATTCATCTGCGGTTAACTTGGTTTTCTTTTCTGCCAGTACATCAACGATTTGAGTATTTGCAGAGTACTCGCGAAGCTTATCTTTATCTTCAACTAACTTTTGTAGCTTCTTGCTACCGGATAACTCGGCAAACTTTGTGATGAGCTGCGGGTTAGATGTTGTGATTTCATATTTACTCACGAGAGCACTGTGGATTGACAAGCTTTCACCATCAACGTCAACAGTCTCAACCCCAGACAAACCGACCTTACCAAGAATGGCATTTGCAAGTTCCGAGCTATTTTCAAACCACACACCTAGTGCATCACCTGGCTGATACGTTAAGCCCGAGCCTTCTAAGTCGATTTCTATATGACGAACGTCTTTTCCAGAGTCACGGCCCGTGATTTTTTGACTGGTCAGTAACGTCGCAGTGTACGGATTTTGTTTATTGTAAGGAGAGTGCGCAGTCGCAGCTTGACCCACAGGAAGTTGAACCACATCCGCTTCAGAGCCAGAAGACAGTGTATCTTTTACCTTGTCTAACGCATTCTTACGCCATTCAGTTGCAGGGGCTTCATAATCCACATCGCAATCAAGACGCTCGATAAATGGAGTCGCGCCTAGCTTTGATAGGTAAGTGTCGAAGTCTTTACCGGTCTGACAGAAGAACTCGTAGCTAGAATCTCCCAATGCAATAACACCATATTGCAGGTTTGGCAGCTTAGGAGCCTTCTTCGATTGCAAAAACTCATGTAGCTCAATGGCATTGTCTGGCGCTTCGCCTTCGCCGTTAGTCGATGCCACAATAATGACATGCGTTTCTTTGGCTAAGTTTTTACCTTTGTAATCGCTTGCATCAAAAAGTTCGACTGCAATTCCTTCTGCTTTTGCTTCCTGTTCCAGAGCTTCAGCAACACCTTTAGCATTGCCCGTTTGGGAAGCAAAAATAATACTCAACTTACCTGCTGGCTTCGCTGATACGGCTGCCGTTGCTTGTGCAATTGGCGTTACCGCTGTGTTTGGTTGATTTTGAGCTAATCCCCAAAAATACCCACTGACCCAAGCAAGTTGCTGTGAAGACAACTCAGAGACAGTTTGTTGGAGTGAGCTAATTTGTTGGTCATTCAGAGGGCTTGCGATTGGAGGATTTCCTCCTTGCCCATTATTATCTTCAGACACATTCTTGTGAGAATACTCATTCTTTTGAAAAGACATTATCACGACATCCCTATTCATTGCGTGACGATAGAGTACCCACTCTCCTTAATAACAAGAAAGAATAGAAGTGAATGTTTTATAACTTTTTGGAAGTAAGAACGGCTTACTTTTTGCTCATCGATCTTCAATGCGGACTTGTTGAAAGCCTACTGCCATTGCCGATTTTGACGCAGTATCCAAATCTTCATAAAGACATTCTTCGCCGTGACTGTCCGTTAGAAAAACAAAACCACCGCGCGCATGTCTGAACTCTACAACCCAACCACCCTCTTGGATTGCAGGCTCAATAATCGCTTCGATAAGCTGATTTTCACGGAATAGATGTCTTAGTTCATTTATTGTCATCGCTATCCCTGCTTTAACTTTCACATTGCTCCTAGGTAAGCATGGTCTAAGTCAGCCAAATAGGGAGAAATTTCGATTAGATATAATGAAGTGATATAAAAAAACGCCGCTTATAAAGCGACGTTTTAAGTAAATCGAATATCTAACATGGCTGAATTTAGAACGCGTATTCCGCACTCACAAAGAAGCCGTTAGCAAAAATAAACTCTTTCCCTAGATCCGACATGAATTTATCGGACTCTAAATCAATCACACGGTAACCTCCACGAAAAGCCAGTCGAGCTTTTTCGAGCGGTACATTGTATTGAACACCTGCCATGAAATCGGTGCTTTTGATACCTTTGTTGTCACCAAAGTTTATCTCACCAATCACATCAAAGTTTGTATCCGGAACTTGAATTTCTGCGTAACCATACCAAGCCCAAATCAGCTCATCAAATTCTTCTACACGCCTGCTTGAGCCAGCATCAATGTATTTAGTGTCACTTAAATTACTGAACGTGAGACCCGCATCAAAGTGCAATAAATCATGCTCTAGAACGTGGTAATACAAGGTTAAATCGAGCTTATCGAACCCCATGTAATCCGCATCAACACTTGAGTAACGAAGGCGCGCATTAGGGACATATTTAACATCATGTTCAATCGCCGCGTAAAAAGTGCCTGCGGTACTGCTATCTCGTCTCACTTCATTAACTTTAGTGTCGGCAGCCCATACCTCTGCGCCGACTTTTGTCGATACAGAGTACTCTGCAAAAACAGGAAAAGATACTGCCAACGATAATGCCGTTAAAGCGATGTTCGCTTTATTTGTCATGTAGTATTTACTCCGAGATAGCTGATATTCACGTAGAGGACGTGAGAGGAAATATACCATATTCTCACGCCTCTCCATCAACTAAATGATGTTACTCATTATTTATAGCGGGGCTGAGCGACGTAATTCTTGAAGAACCAAATACCCAATGCAATCACGATTAACCATGGTAATAGTTTAAGTACCGCTCCAACCATTCCCAGTAAAAACATCACAACTAACGCAATACCAGTTGCTGCGAATACGGTCATCATTGTGATACCCGTAACCAACAAGGTCGCCGCAAAGACTAAAATAAAGATTAGCTCCAACATAATCACTTCTCCATTTGTTTTCAATAAACAGAGCAGTTTCCATACCAACTTACAGAAACGAAGTTAAGATTATGATTTTTAATAAAAAACAAAGCCAGAGGCATTTCTGCACTCTGGCTTTATCATTCTTTAGTTGGTAATTTTAGCCATTCACTGGCGAATTTTACACATTCAATTCTTTTGGAATCTTAGCTAGCGCGTCTTGCAATACTTCTAGACCAGAACCTGGTTTGTGCGCATTTTCACTGATATGACGACGCCATTGACGAGCACCGGGCATGCTTTGGAACAAACCTAACATGTGGCGGGTAATATGACCAAGGTACGCACCTTTCGCTAATTGCGCTTCAATGTATGGGTACATCTCTTCAACAATTTCGCTGCGTTTCTTCACTGGAGCATTAGAGCCAAACAACTCTTGGTCTACCGATGCCAGTAAATATGGGCTTTGGTATGCTTCACGACCAATCATCACACCGTCAAGATGCTGAAGATGTGCTTTTGCTTCTTCTAATGATTTCACGCCACCGTTAATCGCAATCGTTAGGTGTGAGAAGTCTTGCTTCAATTGGTAAGCGCGTGGGTAATCCAATGGTGGGATCTCGCGGTTTTCTTTTGGGCTTAGACCACTTAACCATGCTTTACGTGCGTGGATAGTGAACTGCTCACAGCCACCCTTTTCTGAAACAATAGAAACGAAATCCGTTAGGAACTCGTAGGAGTCTTGATCATCAATACCAATGCGAGTCTTTACTGTTACAGGGATATCGACCACGTCTTTCATTGCTGCGACACAATCCGCAACTAACTGCGGTTCAGCCATTAGGCAAGCACCGAAGCGACCATTTTGTACGCGGTCAGATGGACACCCCACATTTAGGTTAATCTCATCGTAGCCACGCTCTTGCGCTAGCTTGGCACACGTAGCCAAATCTGCTGGGTTTGAACCACCAAGTTGAAGGGCTAACGGATGCTCTTCTTCGTTATAAGCCAGGAAATCTCCTTTTCCATGAATGATCGCACCTGTCGTCACCATTTCAGTGTACAGCAGGGTTTCTTTGGTCATTAAGCGATGGAAGTAGCGACAATGACGATCAGTCCAATCTAACATTGGTGCTACGGAGAGCCTGCAAGAATGAGTCATGATATAAACACCCGTTTTTATGTTGCCAAGGTCGAGCGCAGCAGTACGCTCAAAAAATAAGTCGGGTATTGTATACCCAAGCACCTCTGGGTGCTAGTTTCAGCGAGAATGATTTGGTTGGCTGACTAGCCAAGTGCTTAGGAATACGCAGAAGTAATACGAATCTGTCATTCGTTGATTCATTCTGTGATGATTATTCCGCCTTCACACCACCACCGACTTGCTTTAATTCATGATTTTCGTTCTGATAGTGGGTAAAATGAAGCATTTCTAAACGAACTTCGTATAGAAATGATTTATCATAGAGCACGTCCGATAGTTATGGTGAAAGGTTTGAACCCAACAATCATTGAACAAATTGAAAGTATCTGCGCAGAGCGTGGAGTACGACTGACTCCGCAACGCCGACGCGTATTTGAACTCATTTGTTCTAATCGCCGCGCCTCAAGTGCGTATGAGCTATTGGAGCAACTAAAAGAGAGTGAGCCTCAGGCTAAGCCGCCCACTGTTTATCGAGCATTAGATTTTCTCCTAGAGCAAGGCTTCATCCACCGAGTGGAATCGACAAATAGCTTTATTACTTGTTGTTCTTTCAATACTCAGCAGCACTTTTTCCAATTACTAATTTGCGATAAATGTGGTGATGTCGTTGAACTCGAAGATGAGACGCTGATATCCTTGTTAGCCGAAAACGCCGAGAAGCATGGATTCAAACTGACCAACCAAGTTATTGAAACTCATGGTGAATGCCAGGCCTGTTCCTCCGAGACGAAAGAAAAAGTATAGAAGAACGTTATGCGCGCTGAATTTGTAAACCCGTTTTTAGCTTCTTTAATGAACGTGCTAAAAACTATGGCTTCTCTTGAGCTGAAGCCACAAAAACCGCGAATCAAAAAAGATGAGATCGCACGAGGTGACGTTTCTGGTCTGATTGGTATGGTAGGCCCACAAACTCGTGGTTCAATGTCGATCACCTTTGATGAAGCACTCGCCCTAGAAATCATGCAGAACATGCTTGGTGAACGTCCAAATGGGCTCAATGAAGAAGTGACCGATATGGTGGGTGAGATCACCAACATGGTTACTGGTGGTGCGAAACGCATTCTGGCAGAAAGTGGTTTTGACTTTGATATGGCAACACCGGTTGTGGTTTCGGGCCGAGGTCATACGATTCGCCACAAGTGTGAAGGCTCAATTATTATCATGCCTTTCTCTTCCCAATGGGGAAATGCCTTTATCGAAATTTGCTTCGAATAAAAGAGAAAAATAGGTTGGCACTGGCCAACCTATTTTGTTTTTGCCTCAGGCAATAAAAAGGTCAGCATTTGCTGACCTTTTCTTTATCTATTCAAACATTAAGCTTTGAACGCTTTAAATGCGTTGATTAGACCATTTGTTGAGCTGTCATGCGAGCTGATTTGAGACTCGTCTGCAAGCTCAGGTAGGATTTGGTTAGCCAGTTGTTTACCTAGCTCCACGCCCCACTGGTCAAAACTGAAGATATTCCAGATAACACCTTGTACGAAAATTTTGTGTTCGTACATTGCGATCAAGTTACCTAGCGTACGAGGCGTGATTTGCTTCACTAGAATAGAGTTTGTTGGACGGTTACCTTCAAACACTTTGAATGGCGCAATCGCTGCCACTTCTTCAGCATTCTTACCTACTTTCACCAACTCTTCTTTCACGGTTTCTTCATTTTTACCAAACGCTAGAGCTTCAGTTTGCGCGAAGAAGTTAGACATCAGTTTTTGGTGATGATCGCTAGCTGGGTTGTGGCTAATTGCAGGTGCAATGAAGTCACATGGGATAAGCTTAGTACCTTGGTGAATTAGCTGGTAGAACGCGTGCTGACCGTTGGTACCTGGTTCACCCCAAATGATTGGGCCAGTTTGGTAAGTTACAGCATTGCCGTCACGGTCAACGTATTTACCGTTTGATTCCATGTTACCTTGCTGGAAGTACGCCGCGAAACGGTGCATGTACTGATCGTAAGGCAGAATAGCTTCTGATTCCGCACCGTGGAAGTTGTTGTACCAAATACCGATAAGCGCAAGGATCACAGGGATGTTGCTTTCTAGATCTGTTGATACAAAGTGCTTGTCCATCTCGTGAGCGCCATCAAGCAGCTCAACGAAGTTGTCGAAACCTACTGCTAGTGCAATTGATAGACCGATCGCAGACCATAGTGAGTAACGGCCACCAACCCAGTCCCAGAATTCAAACATGTTCGCTGTATCGATACCAAATTCAGACACGGCTGTCGCGTTTGTTGAAAGCGCAGCAAAGTGCTTAGCCACATGAGCCTGATCACCCGCCGATTCTAGGAACCAATCACGAGCAGTGTGCGCGTTAGTCATGGTTTCTTGTGTTGTAAACGTCTTAGACGCGATCAAGAATAACGTCGTTTCTGGGTTAACTTTCTTCAACGTTTCAACGATGTGTGTACCATCAACGTTAGATACGAAGTGAAGGTTTAGATGATTTTCGTATGGCGCTAGAGCTTCCGTCACCATGTAAGGGCCAAGGTCAGAACCGCCGATACCGATGTTCACAATATCGGTAATTGCTTTGCCTGTGTAACCTTTCCATTCACCGCCGATAACGCGCTCAGTGAATGATTTCATTTTTTCTAGAACCGCGTTCACTGCTGGCATTACGTCTTCGCCATCTACCATAACTGGAGTATTAGCGCGGTTACGTAGTGCAGTGTGAAGAACAGCGCGACCTTCTGTTTGGTTGATCGCTTCACCACTGAACATCGCTTCAATTGCAGATTTCAGCTCGGTCTCTTTCGCAAGAGCAAACAGGTGCTTCAGAGTTTCCTCATTGATGAGGTTCTTTGAGTAATCGACTAGGATGTCTGAGCCGAAACGTGCAGAGTATTTGTCGAAACGCGCTGCGTCTTGAGCAAACAGCTCTTTAAGATCCATATCTTGTGCAGATTCGAAATGCGCCGTTAGCGCTTTCCAAGCTTGTGTTTGCGTTGGATTGATATTTTTCAACATGGTCTTTATCCCGATGTTACAGTAGGTTCCATTCCTTACAGTCTAGCGAAAACTGTGGAATCCCCGATTTAGCAAATAGAATATAAATTAGATGTTTGGGCAAATTGCCACAAAACAAGTCTTTGTAATTTTTTTTCAGGCGCCAATTATGACCGAGAGCTTTTACACTCACATTGAGTTAGGTCACGTTCCCTGCCCTGAAATTGAACATTCATTTACGATGACAAGAATCATATCATTTACTAATGACAGGCTCTAATTGGAATAGGATAGACGCCAATTTATAAATTTCCAAAGGAACACGTATGTGGGCACAAAAAACACTGCAATTAAAAGCGAGAAGCCGCGGTTTTCACCTGATAACTGATGAAATTGAACAACAATTACCACAAATAAACGAACTTTCAGTAGGTTTATTACACTTATTTATTCAGCACACCTCCGCCAGTTTGACCTTAAATGAGAATGCTGATCCAACCGTGCGTATGGACATGGAAGCGCACTTCAATAAGTTTGTGCCAGAGCGTGCTCCTTATTATCAGCACACCTATGAAGGTGACGACGACATGCCGGCACATATTAAAGCATCACTGCTTGGCAGTAGTGTGACGGTACCAATCCAAAATGGTCGATTAGCTTTAGGAACATGGCAAGGTATTTACTTGGGTGAGCATCGAGACTTTGGTGGCGGCCGCCGCGTTATTGCTACGATTAACGGTGAGTAGATAAAACAAAGGCTAACCTTGGGTTAGCCTTTCGTTGTTTATTTGGAGTATTCCATCTCGACGCGAGGCGTTAGCTTAGTCACGAGTTCATACGCAATCGTACCAATGTGACCCGCCACTTCTTCTACTGGGAGCTCTTTCCCCCAAAGAATCGCTTCGTCGCTGACTTTATCCGTTGCGTCTGGTCCCAAATCGACCGTCAGCATATCCATGGAAACTCGACCTGCAATAGGTACTTTACGGCCATTAACCCACACCGGCGTACCGTTTGGAGCACTTCTTGGGTAACCGTCGCCATACCCTACAGCGATGACCCCAACTTTTGTATCTCGCTCACTGGTCCAAATACCACCATAGCCAACACTTTCGCCCTTCTTCACTTCACGTACCGCAATAAGGTGGGATTTAAGTGTCATGACAGGCTGATACCCAAGATCTTGCGCCGTTTTGTCATCGAATGGCGACACACCATACATGATAATACCCGGACGAACCCAATCTAAATGGCTTTGAGGCCATGCCAATAACCCCGCAGATGCCGCCAGTGAACGTTCCCCTTGGCAACCAGAAGTCAACGATTTAAACAGCTCAATCTGTTGTGGGGTAATATCGCTATCCAGCTCATCTGCACAGCCAAAGTGGCTCATGTAACGCAACGGTTTCGCTACATTTGGACACTCCTTCAGCCGCGTTACAAAGTCGTCATATTGTTCAGGACGAACCCCAAGGCGGTGCATGCCACTGTCAATCTTCAGCCACACGACAACCGGAGTTTCAAGGTCTGCTTGCTCCAAGGCGATAAGCTGCTCTTCACAGTGCACCACGGTTTGGATGTTGTTCGTCACAAGAACAGGTAAATCACCAGGAGAGTAAAAACCTTCTAGCAATAGAATCGGCTTTACTACTCCACAAGCGCGCAGTTGCAATGCTTCTTCAATGCGAGCCACGCCAAACGCATCCGCATGGTTAGCATGTTTTGCGACATGACGTAATCCGTGACCATAACCATTGGCCTTGACGACAGCCATCACTTTACTTTGTGGCGCTTGAGCTTTTACGCGCTGTAAGTTGTGCTGCAACGCAGACAAATCAATGCACGCCTTGGCCGCTTTCATATAGCTCATGGAATTACTCATCATCAATATCGAATGCAGGACCCGCGTAGTTGTCGAAACGCGAATGTTGACCTTGGAAAGTGAGGCGAACAGAGCCGATAGGACCGTTACGCTGTTTACCAATAATGATTTCGGCCGTACCTTTGTACGGACTATCTGGGTGATAAACCTCATCACGGTAGATGAACATGATCAAGTCGGCATCCTGCTCGATGGAACCGGATTCACGCAAGTCCGAGTTTACTGGTCGTTTATCCGCACGTTGCTCTAGGGAACGGTTTAGCTGCGACAGTGCCACAACAGGCACATTTAGCTCTTTTGCCAGCGCCTTAAGAGAGCGAGAGATCTCAGCAATCTCAAGAGTACGGTTATCGGTTAACGAAGGCACGCGCATCAACTGAAGGTAGTCGACCATGATCATCGATAGACCGCCATGTTCACGAGCGATACGGCGAGCGCGCGAACGCACTTCGGTCGGAGTTAGACCAGAGCTATCATCAATGTACATATTTTTCTTCTGCATCAGGATACCCATAGTAGAAGAAATACGCGCCCAATCTTCGTCATCTAGCTGACCCGTACGGATCTTGGTTTGGTCTACACGAGACAAAGAGGCCAACATACGCATCATCAACTGTTCAGCTGGCATCTCTAACGAGAAAATAAGTACGGGCTTTTCTTGTTGCATGGCCGCATTTTCACACAAGTTCATCGCAAAGGTCGTTTTACCCATCGATGGACGCGCTGCGACAATCACCAAATCAGAGCCTTGCAAACCTGCGGTTTTCTTATTGAGATCTGTGAAACCGGTATCGACCCCCGTAACACCATCTTGTGGCGTTTTATACAACAACTCGATACGTTCTAACGTCTTTTCGAGGATGTTGTCGACGTTTTGTGGTCCTTCGTTTTCACTAGTTCGAGACTCGGCGATAGCAAAAACTTTACTCTCCGCCATGTCTATTAAATCTTCAGAACTGCGACCTTGAGGGTCATAGCCCGCGTCCGCAATTTCATTCGCGACACCAATAAGGCCACGAACAATCGCACGCTCAGCGACAATATCAGCATACGCATTGATGTTAGCTGCACTTGGCGTATTCTTCGCCAAGTCAGCGAGGTAAGCAAAACCGCCTACATCTTCTAACAACTCGTGACGCTCTAGATACTCCGATAAAGTAATAAGATCGAGAGGTTTACCCGCTTCAAGAATGGTTTTTACACCTTCAAAAATCAGGCGGTGTGGACGACTATAGAAATCACTGCTCACAACACGTTCGGCAACGGTGTCCCAACGTTCATTATCCAGTAAAAGACCACCAATTACTGATTGCTCGGCTTCTAGTGAGTGAGGTGGCACTTTGATTGCGTCGACCTGACTGTCTGAAGGTTTGCGATTTCTGTTTTCCGCCATGACTTTGCTCGATAACTACTATTGACCCACGATTATAACCTTAACCTAACTGAGATGCTTCCCCGAAGCGACAATTACTTGTTAAGAAATCATCATGTGAACCACCCAGGTAATAGCCTGGTTCTTCCGCCTAGCTCTAATAAAAATTAACCTACCATTGACCCAACCAAATATCTGTATCAGTATCATGCCCCTCCTTTTTGATTACGTTCGAGGTTGATGTGTCCCGATACTGGTTACTTAGCTTTAGCCTACTGTGCGCTAGTGCATCGTATGCTGACGAATCAGTACAGCCAGAGCAAAATATTGATGTACCCGACCCACTAAAAACCGAGGTGGAGTTCGGCTATCAAGCTCACACAGGTAACACGGACTCTCGTTCCCTGAATGCTCGTTTGAGTGCTGAATATACGTCAGGTCGACACCGTTCTAATGGTGAATGGAAGTACTACAACTTGTACAAAGACGGTGAAGAAGACAAACGCTCATCCACCTACTCCCTACAGAGTGACTACAAGTTAGGCCCTAAGACATATTTGTATGGCAGCTTTAAAGGGGTGGATTCTCGCTACAGTGCTTATTTTAAAGACTATACGTTGTCAGGTGGTTTGGGTTACCAGTTCTCCTACACTGAGAACTTCATTTTAGAGGTAGAGGTAGGCCCTGGTTTTCGCTATCAAGAGCCAAACTTAGACGAAATAGATGATGACGATATTGTCTTTCCCGATATCGTTAGAGAAGGCATTTTTCGAGGAAATATCAACACAACTTGGCATGCGTTGGATAATTTAAGTTTCGCAGCTGATATTACGTTGGTAACAGGTAGAAGTAACACACGTACTGATAGTGAACTCAGTGTAACCAATGATATTACTGAAGATATTGCACTGAAACTGGCGCACTCTCGTCAGTATCACGATAAAGTGCCTGAAGGCTTAAGCAAAGCAGACAGCGTATTTTCCGTTAATTTACTTTTCGCTTTTTAACCCTTTTTCTCTCAGTTTTAGAAATAAAAAAAGCACCTCCAAGGAGGTGCTTTTTAGTATTTCGTCTTGATACTGAATTACTCAGCAGCAACAACTTGTAGGTTCACAGTTGCGAAAACTTCAGAGTGAAGTTGAACGCTGATCTCGAACTCACCAGTTGTACGTAGAGCACCTTCAGGAAGGCGAACTTCGCTCTTAGCAACTTCAACGCCTGCAGCTGTGATAGCGTCAGCGATGTCACGAGTACCGATAGAACCGAATAGTTTGCCTTCGTCACCAGCTTTAGAAGCGATAACTACAGCTTCTAGAGCGTTAACTTTCTCTGCGCGAGCTTCTGCAGCAGCTAGTTGCTCAGCAACTTTAGCTTCTAGTTCAGCACGACGAGCTTCAAACATTTCAACGTTAGCTTTAGTTGCCATAACTGCTTTACCTTGTGGGATAAGGAAGTTACGAGCGTAGCCAGATTTAACGTTTGCAGTATCGCCAAGACCACCTAGGTTACCAATTTTATCAAGTAGAATAACTTGCATTGCTTAATCCTCTTTCTTAATAAAATGAACCGATTACTGATGCTTGTCAGTGTACGGTAGTAGAGCTAGGTAGCGTGAACGCTTGATAGCACGTGCTAGTTGACGCTGGTACTTAGCGCTTGTACCAGTGATACGGCTAGGTACGATTTTACCAGCTTCAGTGATGTAGTTTTTAAGAGTTGCTACGTCTTTGTAATCAATCTCTTGTACGCCTTCTGCAGTGAAACGGCAGAATTTACGACGACGGAAGAAACGAGCCATGGGCTATCTCCTGATCTTAAATTTGAGTAATGTTGTCGGCGTGTAACACTAATTTTCCCACGCCATTTCGGCCGGTTTGATAAGTGACAAAACCACTTACCTTAATGTTACTGCCTTGAACTAAATTCTGAGTTAGTGCTTGTGACCCAAGCCCGCTGACGACTACCGGCATACGACAATAAACTTGTCGAGGTAAGTCAGCTTCGATAATAGTAGAGCGATGCTCCAGCCAAAACCGACAGTGTTCAATGCCACCAGGGCTTTTACTACGAATGGGCGGTTTGGCAATGGTGCCGCTCAGCTCCATTCGATTGGCCATAAGAAAACTTACTCAGCAGCTTCTGACTTAGCTTCAGGCTTAGCTTCAGAACGCTCTTCACGACGTGGAGCACGCTCTTCTTTTTGCTTAAGCATGATAGATTGCTCAGTGATCGCTGCTTTAGTACGCATGATCATGTTACGTAGAACTGCATCGTTGAAACGGAAAGCAGTTTCTAGCTCATCAATTACAGCTTGGTCAGCTTCAACGTTCATAAGAACGTAGTGAGCTTTGTGAAGCTTGTTGATTGGGTAAGCCAGTTGACGACGGCCCCAGTCTTCTAGACGGTGGATTTTACCGCCAGCTTCAGTGATTGAACCAGTGTAACGCTCGATCATGCCAGCAACTTGCTCGCTTTGATCTGGGTGCACCATGAATACGATTTCGTAATGACGCATTGGTTGCTCCTTACGGATTATTCAGCTTCCACAAATGGCTCAGTCGTCCAGAGGAAGCAAGGAACTAAAGATAATTGACTGAGTTTAAGGAGCACGAATAGTACAGAAAGGGCGTAAAATAGGCAAGTGATTATTTGCTCATCGCAGCGGATATTTAATTTCTTCTAATACTAGAAAACACAAAGGCTGCCAACAACATGGCAGCCTTTAAAATCAGTGTGTTATTGCGCTGGCTTATCGGTGCTTATTTAACTTCAGCCAGTTCAGCGCGCATTTGATCGATCACTTGTTTGTAATCTGGCTCACCGAAAATCGCCGAGCCTGCGACAAACATGTCTGCGCCCGCTTCTGCAATTTCACGAATGTTGTCAACCTTTACACCGCCATCGATTTCTAAGCGGATATCACGACCAGACTCGTCAATCATCTTACGAACGGCACGCAGTTTATCTAGTGTATGAGGAATGAATGATTGACCACCAAAACCAGGGTTTACCGACATCAGTAGAATCATGTCGACTTTATCCATAATAAACTCAAGACTTGCAAGTGGCGTTGCTGGGTTTAGTACCACACCAGCCTGACAGCCGTGCTCTTTAATTAACTGCAGTGTACGGTCTACATGATCAGAAGCTTCTACATGGAACGTAATCATCGACGCACCCGCTTTTGCGAAATCAGGAATAATACGGTCAACGGGTTTCACCATTAGGTGAACATCGATTGGCGCCGTGATGCCATAATCGCGTAGTGCTTTACACACAGGCGCACCAAAAGTCAGGTTTGGTACATAGTGGTTATCCATAACGTCGAAATGCACCACATCCGCACCCGCTGCGAGTACTTTTTCTACATCTTCACCGAGACGAGCAAAATCTGCCGATAAAATGGATGGAACAATAAGAAAATCTTTCATACCTGACCTCAGTAGTAATGAGCAAACAATCTGCGCGCAATTCTACCGAAGCCAGTGGGGAGATCCACTATTTAGATATAATAGTGTGAGAATTAAGAGTTTGATTTATCCATGTCTGGGGCATGAAAAAGCGCAAGTAGCTCATCAACTTTATTACGACCGTTACCATTACGGCTAATGGTACGCTTTACTTTTACCACATTAAGATCCGCACCGTGATACAACCGACGTGTCAAGGTAGTGTCGTGGTTAGAAATCAACACAGGAATGCCACGTTCAGTCGCTGTTCTTTCAGCAATGTCGGCTAATGCAGCTTGGTCGTCCAACGTGAAACCATTACCTGCGTATGAGGTGAAATTTGCCGTATTTGAAAGCGGCGCATAAGGTGGATCGCAATACACGACGCTCCCTTTGCGCGCACGACGAAATGTTTCAGGATAACCTTCACAAACGAACGTAGCTTTTTTGGCTTTTTCTGCAAAAAACTCCAATTCCGCCTCAGGGAAATACGGCTTTTTGTAAGAGCCAAACGGTACATTGAAGCCACCTTTTTTGTTGTAACGGCATAGGCCATTAAAACCAAAGCGGTTCATGTACAAAAACGCTAAAGAGCGGTACATCACGTCATCGGTTTTATTAAACTCAGCGCGAATGTGTAGGTAGGCTTCTTTGCGGTTGTTCTCAGCGACAAACCAACGCTTCGCTTCAGAGATATACTCTTCAGGGCGTTCTTTCAGCAGGTTGTACAGATTGATCAAATCTGGATTGATATCTGCAAGTAGATAATGGTCATAATCGGTATTCAGAAACACTGAGCCCGCACCAACAAAAGGTTCAACTAGCTTTCGAGCCGGCGGCAAATGACGTTGGATGTCTTCAACCAGTCCGTATTTTCCTCCTGCCCATTTAAGAAAGGCTCGTTGCTTTTTCATCTACTGCTCTATCTATCGACCAAAAATTAAGGCTGCGGAATGTAACATATTTTTCAGGGAAGCTCAGGTTTATTTCACTCGTTCAATTTCACGGTGAACCTGACGGAGTGATTTTGCCCAAGGACTCACCGACTTAACCGAATCTGGCAAGCTTGCGACGGCATCACGAGCCATTTGAATTGTCGGATAATCTTGATATGTGATGATATACCACTCGGTGTCATTACGAACGGTAGGATAAATTCGCACTTGATTATTCAGTTGATGC
This sequence comes from Vibrio sp. YT-17, assembly GCF_033337375.1. Lineage (NCBI taxonomy): Bacteria > Pseudomonadati > Pseudomonadota > Gammaproteobacteria > Vibrionales > Vibrionaceae > Vibrio > Vibrio sp. YT-17. The sequence continues at coordinate 33,215 of NZ_JAWOQP010000028.1, read as the reverse complement.
TCATTGAGAAAGGATTGTACATCTTCCATTGAGGTCATAGCTGCGAGTTGTAAAGTATAAGCTCTTGGCGATAGCGCTTTTAGTTCTTCACGAGCAAATGAAAACTTCACAACAGGTTGGTTTGCCTCACCCTCTTCTGACTGAGCAGGTGCTTGCGTCATATCTTGATTCGGTTTTACGACTTTAATCAAAGGGGAGCTAGTTTCATCGGCGGTTTCTGTCTTCTCAGTACCTACGACATCATCAATCGCTTTTGTGTCTGCTGAATCAGCTTTACCTTCAAGCAATGCATCGACCACATTCGACTCAATCACCACTCTTTGTTGATTGTCATCACTGCCTACGCTCGCTACTTCTTCTGTCACAGCTGGCGGTAATGAATCAGAATCATCAACCGCACCAGACTTATCAAGACTGCTAGAGCCATCGGTTACAGGTTGCAGTGAAGACTGCGCTGCACTGACTCCTGACTCTTCAAAAGTTGGAATAGCCGTTTGCTCTAAACTGCCAGCAATTTGCTGCGCTTTATCATCAGGACTTGGTTGACTAAGCATCCACCAATAGCCACCAGCAGCAAGCAACAGTAAGACTAATACCACCAACGCAATATTCAGGGGTGAACCGACAATCGAGCGGATAATGATCCTTTTTTCCACTTTCATCTCTCCTAACGCCATGATGTCACCCGGTACTGGGTCGACTTTTTTAAATGCATCTCGAACCCGTTTCTCAGACTCATCATCGACGTAGCGCGCAACAAGTGACTCAAAGAAACGACGAGCTTCCACTTCGGACAACATATCAATATCAAGCTCAACAGGCTTTATCTCTTGTCCATAACTGAGACGTGCTAGCAAACCGTCTAAACGTCCAGACTGTGTAAACAGTAAGACATTGATGGTCCAATTTGGCTTATGGTGCGCCTCTAAGACCAGCATCCAAAGCTCAGAGATAAGTGTCTCACTCAATAAATGCGCATCATCTACAACAATTGCAATGTCACACGCCTCATCACCTAAAAGCCTTTCAAGGCTATCAAGTAAAGGCTCTTGCTGATTAAACAATGCGTCTGAAACCAGTTGACTCAAAATAAGGACGCGATGCTGCACATCGTCTTGATTAGAATGACAAAGTAACAAACATTGATTCTTGTTACTGGCACCCACTTCAAGGTATCGCTGCGCTAACCAAGATTTCCCGTACCCATCATGACCATTAATCGCAATGAGATTGGAACCAAAGTTAGTCAGTAGACCTAATCTATCAAGCAACTCGATTTGAGAATCTAATTCCAGTACGTGAGCAACACTCATCTAATAACCTTAATACACTACAAGAATGACGCCCAAAGGCGCCATTACAAGGTTAAATATCGCGACCGAAGTCTATTGCCTGCTTGAGTACGTCTTGCGTCGTATCAGCAATTACCTCGGCAGTGCCAATGCCTGTAGGCAAAACCAATCGTAATTGACCAGAGAGGACTTTCTTATCTCGCATCATGTGCTTGATGAAGTCATCGAAATTCATACTGTCTGGAGTATGCACAGGCAGTTTTGCACGACGCAAAATCGCAACAATACGCTCAAATTGCTCTTCCGAGATCAGACCGCGTAGATGCGACGTTTTGGCCGCCATAACAGTGCCGGAAGATACCGCTTCACCATGCAGCCAATTGCCATAGCCAAGTTCCGCTTCAATCGCATGACCAAAGGTGTGACCTAAGTTAAGCAAAGCACGGATGCCCGATTCTTTCTCATCCTGAGCCACCACTTCCGCTTTTATTTCACAGCAACGTGCGATCGCATAAGTTAGTGCTTCTTCATCCAACGCATACAAGCGTTCAAGATTGTCTTCTAACCATACAAAAAAATCTGCATCGTAAATAATGCCGTACTTAATGACTTCGGCGATACCCGCAGCGAACTCACGTTCAGGCAACGTCGACAGGCAGTTCGTATCAATGATCACGGCTTTAGGTTGGTAAAACGCACCTATCATGTTCTTACCCAACGGATGGTTAACCGCGGTTTTTCCACCAACCGAAGAGTCCACTTGGGATAGTAATGTGGTCGGTATTTGAATAAAGTCGACCCCACGCTGGTAACAGGCAGACGCAAAACCCACAAGGTCGCCAATAACACCACCACCTAACGCGATGATCACAACATCACGAGCATAACTCCCTTCCAGTAAGAAGTTCATTACTTGATTAAATACATCCAAGTTTTTGTACTGTTCACCGTCAGGCAATTCTAACAAGGATGCACTACAGCCGAGCTGCTCGAGTTGCTTTAAAATTTTGTCTGCATACAAAGGCGCCACTGTGACATTACTGATCACAACAACTTTTTGTTTTGCATTTTTGTTTGAGAGAACTTGAGAGAGGTACGCCGGGTCCTCAAATAACCCGGCGCCAATAGAGATTGGGTAGCTACGCTCAGCTAGGTTGACCGTAATCCGTTCCATCGGTTTGCTCCAATTAAAAAAAAGATAAAGACTTATCTCTCTTCTAGCATTTTTACGATCTGGTTGGCTACCACTTTTGCACTTTGATCGTCAGTGCGAACAGTGTAATCCGCTACTTCTTCATATAAAGGATTACGTTCTTCAGCTAATTGCTCCAGTACTTCGCGAGGGTTATCCGTTTGAAGTAAAGGACGCTTCTTGTCGCGGTTTGTACGCGCAAGTTGCTTTTCAATCGTCGTTTCTAAGTAAACAACAACACCACGTGCCGAAAGACGATTGCGGTTTTCTTTGCTCTTAACAGAGCCACCGCCAGTCGCAAGCACGATGCCTTGCTCTTGTGTTAGGTCTTCAAGTACCGCTTCTTCACGCTTGCGGAAGCCTTCTTCACCTTCTACATCAAAAACCCAAGAGATGTCTGCACCAGTGCGCTCTTCGATCACTGTATCGGAGTCAACAAACTCCATATGCAGTTGCTGTGCTAGATGTCTACCAATTGTACTTTTGCCGGCGCCCATTGGGCCAACAAGGAAAATATTACGTTTCTCAGCCATGTTTAGCAGTAATTTACAACATTGATTCAATAAGATCGCCACAAGAAAACACAGCTAAACTGCTGTTCTACAAGGCTTGTGGCACCAGTTCCTCACAGATAATTCGTGATAAGACCCGAAATTATCCAAGCATGGTGCCACTATTGCAACTTTATTTTTGATTTAATCAGTTTTTCCCGAGACAGAACTACTGAATCACCACCTTAGGCGTGACGAAAATTAACAGCTCACTTTTACCAACATTTTCATAACTTCGACGAAAAAGCGCACCTAATAGCGGCAGGTCGCCCAACAAAGGCACTTTGTCCACCGAGTTAGTAATGCTGTGCTGAAAAATACCACCAAGAACGACCGTTTCACCGTTATTCACTAACACTTGCGTCCCGATACGTTGAGTATCAATCGCAACAGCTTCACCAGTGCCTGTCTTCACGACTTGTCCTGGTCTATCTTGCGTGACACTTAAATCCAACACTAAGCGGTTATCCGGTGTGATTTGCGGGGTCACCTTCAAACTTAATACCGCCTTTTTGAACGTCACCGTCGTTGCACCACTTGATGATGACTCAAGATAAGGAATCTCTGTACCTTGTTCGATATAGGCAGGCTTCTTATTGGTAGTGATCAAACGTGGGCTCGAGATAATCTCAGCTTTAGACTCTTGTTGCAGCGCAGAAAGTTCCAAATCAAGTAGTGTGTCTGATCCTAACTTCGCTACTTGGAAAGCAAGACTGGTCGCATTCGGGCTGGTTGCAGCTAAGTTTACATTTAGGAAGTCATCGATCCCTACTCCGTCACCACCGTCATCACCCCCTTCTCCATTATAGAGACCGATCGTGGCAAGGTTGTTCTCAATAGAACCGCCCACTGTATTACTGCCATTAATAGACGTAAAACCCCAACGAATACCTAGCTCGTCCATGTTACCTTCATTTATGGTCACAATACGCGCCTCAATTTGAACCTGTTTAACTGGAATATCCAAAGACTCAATAATTTCTCGAATCACCTCGATGTTTTCAGGTAACTCTCTAATCAATAACGAGTTAGTTCGCTCATCAATGGTCATACTGCCGCGCTCTGACAGCATGCTGATATTTCCTTCACCATTGATCATCTCCGCAATGTCTGATGCTTTAGCAAAATTAACTTTGATGATTTCAGATGAAAGCTCTCCCATTTCTTCCGTCAGTTTTTGTTTTTCTAACTGCTGCTTCTCACGCAAGTCCAGCTCATCAGTCGGAGCAACTAAAATCACGTTGCCATCGACACGCTTATCTAACCCCTTAATTTGCAAAATAATATCCAGCACTTGCTGCCAAGGGACACCATCAAGACGAAGCGTGAGGTTGCCTTCGACAGAGTCGGAGACAACCAAATTAAATTGGTTGTAATCAGCAATAAGCTGCAAAACATTTCGCACAGGAATATCTTGGAAGTTAATCGAAATAAGCTTACCTTCTCTTTCTAAAATGCTTTTATCTGGGGCTTTCTCATTGGGTTTGATCTTCGCTACTTTGATTTCCAAAAAACGCCCCGTTAAACGGTAATCATGCATGTATTCTTCATTGATGTTCGCAACCAAGCGCGTCGTCGAGGTGTCGCGAAACACTTCTACGCTCTCAACCACAGTCGAAAAATCTTTCACGTCTAGGAGATACAATTGCTCGTCTTTTACTGAAGTGTTAAGCAAATCGATACTTAACCCTTCCTGTACACGCTTGATATCTACAATCGCAGCCGGTGACGCCAATTCGACGACAATCACGGCGTCTTTATCTTTATTAGTTCGAAAGTCGATACTTTTTAGGGCATTGGACGAAACTTCTTCAGCTGCCGCTAAAGGGGCTAAAAATACAAACAACCATAAGGAGAAGAGCCCAGTAAGTATCCTTGGTGTACGTGTTAATCCTTGTCTCATTTTCATTACTCAATATCAAAAATAAATGGGGCTATCTCAAAGCCAACTTAACTTTACGTTTTTGCCAACATCCTAAGCCGTCGGGCAACGTTTCATTAATCAACAAATAGGAGTGGCTGACATGGGTCACTTTGCCATTATTGCGTCCAAGGTATTGACCCGGCTTAACTTTATAGACGGTGCCATTGGGAGCCTGAACGAGGCCAGAAACCGTGTTATCCATGCCCATGACCCCTTTCAAACGTAATTGGCTTAATGGGAATTTTTCTAATTTTCCAGTTCGCCTTCTTGAGGGCGGTTGCCAACAATCTTTTCTTGCAACTGGCTGAGTCGCGATGGTGGCTTCTTTGGGCAATTCAAAGGGTGCACGCTGTACTTCCGGTGCGTACGTGACTGCAACATACTTGTCTGCGGGCTTAAGCTTCTCGACCTCTCGACGCGCCTGTGTTTCCACTCCTCGAATAAAATCCGTCAATGATTCATCATTCGCCTGGCAGCCCATCAATAGAGAACCCATCAGTACCAGCAACAAAGACTTACTTGTCATTTTTCGTCTCCTCCGGCTTAAACTGATAGGTGTTAGCGCGCACCCGAAAGTGCAGAGTTTCGCTCTCTTGGCTGACACGTTGCCAAGTCACATCTTTAAACGTGATGATTCGAGGTAGCGTCGCTATCGCCTGAGAAAAATGGCCGATGTCATGAAAGTCACCCGTTAACTCAATGTTTAAAGGGAGACGATAAAGGAAGTGCTCTGATTGTTTTTCGCCCCAGTCGATTCGGGTGAAAGTCAGCTTATTGTCGATGCCAAGTTCATTCACTGAAGCGAGCATTGTAGCCAGCTCTTTTTGCGCAGGCAGTTGCTGCAGCAATAACTCGTAACGGGTGGTAAGTTCATCCAATTGAGATTGAAGCTGAGGCAACGCTGCCACTTTGTTCGCTTTGATCTTCAATGCCACCTTGAGTGTCTGCTCCTGCTGGATCAAGTGATTCAACTGTTCTTCTTTCGGTTTAAGGTAAAACCAATAACCTAAGCCTTGAATCACCATGATCAGAAGCGCGATTACTATAATCTGGGGCAACAATGGCCACTCGGCCATTTCATCGATTTCGAGATCCTGCCAATCAACCACGTTGAGCCTCCAATTTCTTCTCCGTTACTTTGAACATGAAAGACACTTTGAATGTTTGAAACTCTTTCCCAAAACGGGCTTTGCCGTGAACGATGGAATGCATTTCTACGTCGTTCAACTTGGCCGAGCGCTCCATGTTGTCCAGCATCGTGGCAAGTTTTGGAGTGCTATCAGAGATCCCAGAGATCTCAATTTCCAGATCATTCATTTTGATCTTGTCGACATATACACCTTCAGGGATAACGGCAGGCATTAAGTTCATGAACTCGGTCGTTTTGTTTCGTCCGTTTTGTAAACCTTCAACGACCTTTAGGCGTTCGAGGATTTTGCTGTGCTCTTGCTCTGCAATTTTCATTGCTTCAATACGCTGGTCGAGTTCGGCAATGTAGTGAGTGAGGTAATCGAGCCGATCCTGTTGTTGATCTTGTTGGTACTCAAAAAACTTTCCAATACCCCACTGGATGCCAACAGCGACCAACATGCCTAATGCGACCAAACTGATGAAACGACGTCGGTGCTCTTCTCTTTGATTCTCTCGCCAAGGAAGTAAATTAATGCGATAAAGCACGGGCGCCTCCTAGCCAATGAATGCCACGAACGGCCAGTCCGGCTGCTGTTGAGAAATGCTGCCAATCCACAGCACGACGCTTACGCTTAGACACCTTCATCTCGAATAGCCCTAGCGGATTTAGCAATTCACACTCTAACGACAATTGTTGAGACAACTCTTCTGCGAGCATGGGAGTGGAGGCCCCCTCCCCTGATAACCAGATACCCTTGATGTTTTGTGAGCCATTGATTGAGGTATAGAGCTGCATCTGGCGCTTTACTCGCTCTATGATTTGACGGTTAAACAGCTCTGTTTTCTCCTGAGCATCATCGGACAGAAAATCGACTGGAGAAGCGCTGTTTGCTCCGCGTGTGCCGTAAGCAAACTCTTTGTGAAACAGTTCACCTTGTTCGGTAAACATGGTGAAGGAGCTCGATAAGGTGCCAATATCGAGTAAGCAGTATTTGTTTTTGTCAGGAAAGCGATCGGCGGTGAGCTTCCAGATATGACCAAGGCTTTGCGAATGCACGTCCACTAAAACAGGTTTTAGTCCGGACTTTTGTAATGCATCGACTCGGCCTTCTACCACATCTTTTCTTGTCGCAAACACTTGATAGCTATCACTGCCACTCTGCCCGCCCTCAGCGCGAAGACGAACGAAGTCTAAACTCAGCTCTTCGACAGGGAATGGCGATTGATGAGAAAAGGCTTGTATCACTGCAAACTCAACTTCACTCTCTTCAAGATTTTGTTCTATTTGCAGTTTCTTGCTAATTACCGAGTTATCAGGAACTGAAATCGCAACTTTTTTAGCGCCAAAAGGCAGTTCTTTTTTTATCTGCTTGAGGGTCTTTACAATTTCTTGATGATTTATGGTGTTATATTCAGCGACAATACCTTCCTTTAGTAATATTTCTTTGTAACCCAACAGAGCGTAATTGTTGCCTGTGGGTTTAAGTACTACGGCTTTGAGGCTGTTATGGCCTATATCGATGCCGGTAACGATTAGCTTATCCATCTCTTACTCTCGCTCCGAAATTTCTTCGTGCAAAGGTTGTTATTAGCATCCAAATAAGAGTTAATATCTCTTATGTGCTAAATTTTTGACCTAAGAGTACAAGGGTTTGCCGTTACACAGCCTCAACCAATCAGGGATTCTCCGGTGAAGTTCATAAAGCGTTTATTATTTTTAACATTGATTTGCATAATTCTTGGAGTCACCACAATATTTGGCTTCTATCAGTACGTGAAGCCTGAATTGCCAGATGTTGCAACTCTAAAAGACGTTGAATTACAAACACCTATGAAGGTGTTTAGTCAAGACGGGAAGCTGATCGCACAGTTCGGTGAAAAGCGTCGTATTCCTGTTACTTATGACGAAATTCCTCAAGACTTAATTCACGCGCTCATCGCAACCGAAGATAGTCGTTTCTACGAGCATCCCGGTATCGACCCTATCGGCATCACTCGTGCAGCTGTTGTTGTTGCGGTTTCAGGCTCGGCTAAACAGGGTGCAAGTACGATTACGCAACAGCTAGCTCGTAACTTCTTCTTATCTAATGAGAAGAAGATCATGCGTAAGATTAAAGAGATTTTTATTGCTATCCATATTGAGCAGCTTTTAAGTAAGCAAGAAATCATGGAGCTTTATGTCAATAAAATCTTCCTTGGTTACCGCTCATATGGCTTTGGTGCTGCCGCTCAAGTGTATTTTGGCAAGAGCCTTGATGAATTGACGTTAAGTGAGATTGCAACACTCGCTGGTATGCCAAAAGCGCCATCAACCATGAACCCAATTTACTCTCTTGAGCGCGCAACAAAACGCCGTAACGTTGTATTAATGCGAATGCTTGATGAGAAATACATTACACAAGAGCAGTATGACGAAGCACGCAATGAACCTATTGTGGCGCGTTATCATAGCGCTGAAATTGAGCTTTCAGCGCCTTACGTAGCAGAGTTGGCTCGTGCATGGGCAGTAAAAGAGTACGGTGAAGAAGAAGCTTACACCTCTGGCTTGAATATCTACATGACTGTGGATTCTAAACTGCAAGATGCTGCAAATACGTCTGCGGTAAATAACCTCTTGTCATACGATGAACGTCATGGCTACCGTGGTGCAGAAAGTGTGCTTTGGAAAGAAGGGGAAGCAGCCTGGGGCAATGAGCAAATAGAAAAGCACCTGAAGAAACAGCCAACTTATGGTGACCTTTACCCTGCGGTTGTGACGAAAGTCGATGATAAGACGGCGCAAGTATGGGTTAAGAACCATGAAGAGCAAACCATCCCTTGGACTGGAATGCACTGGGCGCGTAAGTACATTACCGATAACCGCCAAGGCTCAACACCAAAGTCAGCGCATGATGTGCTAGCGACAGGTCAACAAGTTTGGGTTCGCGAAGTAAGTGAAACCGATGAAGATGACAACACAACACTGAGCTGGAAACTGAGCCAAGTGCCGACAGCAAACACCGCGTTTGTTGCGATGAACCCAGAAAATGGCGCGATATTGTCGCTGGTTGGTGGTTTCAACTTTGTTCACAGCAAGTTTAACCGTGCAACCATGTCAGTGCGTCAGGTTGGTTCAAGTATCAAGCCTTTCATCTACTCGGCAGCAATTGACAAAGGGCTGACTCTAGCCACTTTGATTAACGATGCGCCGATTAACAAGTGGGATGCAGGTTCTGGTTCAGCTTGGCGACCAAAAAACTCACCACCGACTTATGGTGGTCCAACGCGTCTTCGCCTCGGCTTAGCTCAATCAAAAAACGTCATGGCAGTGCGTACACTCCGTGAAGTTGGCCTCGAGGAGACACGTCAGTACCTTACTCGTTTCGGTTTTGATATTAACCAAGTACCACGCTCAGAGACCATCGCACTCGGAGCTGGCAGCTTAACACCAATGAAAGTGGCACAAGGTTACTCTGTGTTTGCGAACGGTGGTTATTACGTTGAACCATTCTATGTAGAACGCGTGGAAGATGCATTCGGTGAAGTACTGTTTAAAGCCAATCCAAAGAGTGTTTGTCATAAGGATTGTCCGCAAATGAGCGAGCAGCCAGAAAATCGCTACGCTGATGAATTTGGCGAACAAGACGTCGCAATTGATGGCCTAGCAACAGACAATGCCCTTGAAAATGATGAACCTCAATATGCACCGCAAGTTATCTCTGAACAGAATGCATTCTTAATGCGTGAGATGATGTACAGCAACATTTGGGGTGGCGGTAACTGGCGTGAAGGCACAGGTTGGAATGGTACAGGCTGGCGCGCGCAAAAACTTGGTCGTCGTGATATCGGGGGTAAAACGGGTACAACGAATGATTCCAAGGATGCTTGGTACAATGGCTATGGACCTGGTGTCGTTGCGATAGCTTGGGTTGGCTTTGATGATCATTCACGTGCACTTGGCCGCACCACTGTTAACAGCAACCTAGGGCAAGGCCAAATTTCTGGTGCCGAGTCGGGTGCGAAAACCGCAGAGCCTGCTTGGATTGACTTCATGCGTGTTGCGCTAGAAGGGACGCCGGAGCAAGGTAAAAATATTCCAGAGGATATTATTCGAGTTCGTATTGATCGCAACAGCGGTATGCTAACGCACAAGGTAGATAGCACATCAATGTTCGAATACTTTGAAAAAGGCACGGAGCCTACCGAATACGCTGGCGACCGTTTAGAAGATAGTATTTATTCTTCAGGTTCTGGCGCAGAAGAACTGTTCTAAATCACAAAAGCACAAGGGAGAGCATCAAGCTCTCCCTTTTTATTTCTGCTTTTTATGCTGCAGCATTCAATGATGGATAAGAAGCCAACACCTCTTTAATCTTCGCTGCTAAAGCTTCAAACCTAGCTCGTAATGGTGAGCCCGGACGGTATACGAGCACGATATTACGCGAGGGGGTTGGGTTAACAGCTGGTACGTAGCATACGCCATCTTTTTGCTTCTCATTAGGGATAGAAAGCTGAGGCAATAACGTAATCCCCGCACCGGCAGCAACCATGTTGCGTAACGTCTCCAAGCTGGTGGCTTTAAAACGCTCATCGTCTTTTGCACCAGCGGCAAAACAAAAACCTAACGCTTGATCTCGCAGACAGTGGCCGTCTCCCAACGCTAAAACGGTTTTACCATTCAGCTCCAACATATCAACATGGTCGAGAGAGGCCCACTCGTGGTCACATGGCACTGCGACACTTAATGGCTCTTGATACACTTCGATCTCTTTAAATGGCGCAGTTTCATCAACCGAAGCTAAAACTAAGCAATCTAGTTTGCCTTCTTCCAATTGACGCACTAATTGATGTGTTTGAGCTTCGTGCAGAAATAGTTCCAACTCAGGAAATGCTTCTTTTATCTGCGGCAGAATTTTGGGTAGTAGATAAGGCCCAACCGTCGGGATGAAACCAATATGCATCGGTCCAGTCATGGCTCCGCTTTGACCACTTGCCATATCTCTGAAGGTTTTCACTTCACTTAAGATGCGTTTAGCCTGCTCCACCAGCTGTAACCCTGAATCGGTAAACAAAACACGTCGGCTGCTTCGCTCTAAAAGCGTGGTCCCGAGTTCATCCTCTAGTTTACGAATTTGCCCACTCAATGTTGGCTGGCTAACAAAACATGCCTCTGCCGCTTTGCGAAAGTGCTTATGTTCCGCAAGTGCAACTAAGTACTCAAAATCTCGAATATTCATAATTCACGCTTCGCTTCTTTAACAATAGCTAATACCTATCAAAACCATAACACCAAACGATTAGAGCTATCAAAGGATTTTTACAATAATGGGCTCAACAAAACGAAACAGAGCGACGAAAAACGCTAAGCTCTATACGCATAATTTAAAATAGTTAAAGGAAATCATTATGTTTGTATCTAAAGAAGGTCAACAAGTCCCTCAAGTTACTTTTCCAGTTCGTCAAGGTGACTCTTGGGTGAATGTAACGACCGATGAGCTATTTAAAGGTAAGACCGTTATCGTATTTAGCTTACCGGGTGCATTTACTCCAACCTGTTCATCAAGCCATCTACCTCGTTACAACGAATTGTTCCCTGTATTTAAAGAGCACGGAGTGGATGAGATTATTTGTGTCTCGGTCAATGATACGTTCGTGATGAATGCATGGAAACAAGACCAAGAAGCAGAAAACATTACCTTCATCCCGGATGGTAATGGTGAATTCACCGATGGCATGGGTATGTTAGTGGATAAAAACGACATCGGCTTTGGCAAACGTTCATGGCGTTACAGCATGCTAGTAAAAGATGGCGTAGTGGAAAAAATGTTCATTGAGCCAAACGAACCAGGCGACCCATTCAAGGTGTCAGACGCAGATACGATGCTGAACTACATAGCGCCTGACTACAAAACGCAAGAATCCATCACTGTGTTCACTAAACCAGGCTGCCCTTTCTGTATGAAAGCGAAACAAAATCTGATTGACCACGGTCTTCAATATGAAGAAGTGATTCTGGGTAAAGACGCAACAACAGTTAGTCTACGAGCTATATCTGGTCGCACGACTGTTCCACAAGTCTTTATCGGTGGCAAGCACATCGGCGGTAGCGAAGAGCTAGAAGCGTATCTAGGCTAAGCTGTCCATACTCGGTCTCCGGTGCCTTTTGGCTCGGAGGCCAACCCTAAACCACTTCTTCTACTAGTCTAGATAAGTAGTCATCTACCAATAAGGTGACTACTTATCCAGATTCAACTATCCAATTCACTCTCCAAGCTCAATGTAGCTAGCTTGGCTTAAAACAAAAGCGAGAGTTCACGATGAAACAAGTTAATGTCGACGTAGCGGTTATTGGTGGCGGGACGGCTGGTCTTGGTGCTTATCGAGCAGCAAAAGCTCATACCAACAGCGTGGTAATGATTGAGGGCGGTCCCTACGGAACAACCTGTGCTCGTGTCGGATGCATGCCGTCTAAGCTGTTAATTGCGGCAGCAGAAAGTGTTCATCAAATCGAAAAAGCACCTGGATTTGGGATACACCCGCAAGGTGAAGTACGAATTAACGGACGAGAAGTTATGGATCGTGTAAAGCGCGAACGCGATCGTTTTGTTGGCTTTGTGCTTGAAAGTGTCGATGATATTCCCGCTGAAGACAAACTATCGGGCTACGCGAAGTTTGCCGATGACCACACTCTCATCATAGATGATCATACTCAGGTCACCGCACAGCGCATTGTTATTGCGACAGGATCTCGTCCAGCATATCCGGCAGCTTGGAATGAACTGGGTGATCGCCTAGTGATTAACGATGATGTATTTGACTGGGATGACTTACCAGAGTCCGTGGCAGTATTTGGCCCAGGAGTCATCGGCCTTGAATTGGGTCAGGCTTTACACCGCCTAGGAGTAAACGTGAAGCTCTTTGGCATTGGAGGACAAGTGGGCCCACTGACAGACCCAGAGGTGATGGCGTATGCAGATAAAGCCTTTAAGGAAGAGTTCTACCTTGATGCAGATGTAAAAGTCGAAAGCATGAAACGCATTGCTTCGTCAGACAATGACGGCGAAGACAAGGTCGAAATCCAATTCATCAACCATGATGGCGAATTAGAAACTTTCGTTGTCGATTACGTATTGGCTGCAACGGGTCGTCGTCCAAACGTCGATAAGCTGGCGATCGAGAACACCAATGTGGCTCTCGATGAACGTGGCGTACCAACGGCGGATCACTACACATTGCAAACTTCGGTAGAGAGCATCTTCATCGCAGGTGATGCAAGTAACCAAATTCCACTGCTGCACGAAGCCGCTGACCAAGGCCGTATTGCTGGAGACAACGCAGGCCGTTTCCCAGATATTCGTGCGGGTCTGCGTCGCTCACCAATTTCAGCCGTGTTCTCCGACCCTCAAATTGCTATGGTTGGAGAAACATATAAACAACTAGAAACACGTCTAGGCACATGTGGATGTTTCGCAACCGGTGAAGTCTCGTTTGAAAATCAAGGACGTTCGCGCGTCATGCTTCGTAATAAAGGCATTCTGCATGTCTACGGAGAGCAAGGCACTGGACGTTTTTTAGGTGCAGAAATGATGGGCCCGAATGCAGAGCATCTTGCTCACCTTTTAGCATGGGCGCACCAAAATAGGATGACGATTTCTGAGATGTTAGATATGCCCTTCTATCACCCAGTGATTGAAGAAGGCGTCCGCACCGCTCTACGTGATTTGAATGCAAAACTACACTTAGGGCCAGAAATGGTGAAACATTGTCTTGACTGCGGCCCTGGCTGCTAACGCTTTCAGGCTTCTATCTAAATATAAAGCAAAGCCTCGTCATCAACGAGGCTTTGCTTTGCTACTTCGGCGCAATAAAATCTCTCTTACGCTGCCATCATTGCATAGCGGCTGACCATATAAATCGCGACAACACCGATCATAAAGAACCCACCAGCGATACTCAGCGCAAGTTTCAACTCTGTCGACATCATTATATTTCCTGTTAAAGACTGACAGCACACCATACATCAATTACGTGCCACAAAGCTTTTACAAAGCTAACTTTCCATTTTTGGTTGTGTCATGGCGCTCTAAGCCCGTGTAAGAAACGCTTTCCACCATTTAGTTAGATATATAATCTGAAGCAACACTAATGGTTTGGAAAACACTATGACTTGTCGCCGCTGCGAGGAACATTGGTTTTGGAAAAAACTTGGACGTTGCCAACGATGCTTGGATCAATTGACGGTACTTTCTGTACTGTGTTGGATTGTGTGGTGGTTTACGCTCAAAGATGATCCACAAAGCATCGAGTCGATCGCTTTGATCTTTGCCGGCTTCGCTTTCAACGTTTTGTTGTTTCTACACTTATGGATGCGTTTTGTCATCTTGCCTTGGCAACGTCGAAAGGGACAAAAAAAGGCCAATAAAAAAGAGAAAAGTGACAGATAGAAAAAAGCCCCAAAACCAATGTCAGTTCTGGGGCTCTCTTAGATTCTTCTAAGAAAAAGCAGTGGTACTTTAATAGACCGGGCTTCCTCTCAAAGGTTCCAAATTTTTTCGATTTTTTTAGCGAATACTGATGTAAGTAAACAGGAAAATGACTATGTCATTGAATGCTAATAAAATCACTCCACAACTTCAGTTCATGCCACATGCGTTTTTTGGATCACTTGCTCCATTAAATTGATCTCAAGCGCTACCTCATCACATGCATGTTGACGTGGGCACTGATCGCAATCTTTCAGAACTTTCTCCGGCAGTAATGACTTCGATGTAGGTAAAAAGCTTTGCTTCATAAAGAACTCAGGCGTTCGCGTTAGAACAAAGACTTTCTTGATCGCCATCTGGCGCGCTTTCTCAACCAAATAGTTCACAATCGCACTGCCCTGCCCTTGGCCTTGCCAGCCCGCTTCGATACCAAGAGAGCGTATTTCTGCCAACCCTGAGTCATACACATATAGAGAAGCGCAACCCGTCACTTCACCATGATGCTCAGCCACCGCAAAAGAGCCAATATCTCTCACGAGCTCATTACGAGAGCGCGGAAGATTCTCACCAAGGTTCGCCCAGTAAGCAACCATACCTTCCAACGTTTCAATGTCCGTCAAACGTGCAGGACGCACTTTCACCGCCGAGCTGTCACGCTGGCTCAGGCGCTTATCCGCTTGTTCTACCGCGTAAGCGACCTGGTGAGGCGAAACACCCCCCAAAGCACAACGCTTTTCCAAACACGAATCGATAGTCAGAATGTCATACACATCCGCTTCAATGACTTCTGAGAAGGCTTTTAACTCTTCGATAGACAGCTCTTCTAGCGCACAACCTTTAGCAATAGCACCAACGACCGCGACACCGACGATGTGGTGAGCTTCACGGAATGGGATGCCTTTCGCCACTAGGTAATCAGCTAACTCCGTCGAGTTTGCGTAACCTTGTTTCGCCGCTTCTAGTGTGCGCTCGCCATTCACTTTAATACCGTCAAAACACAGAGCTGCCATTTCCATGCAGTCGTTCCATGTATCTAAAGCGTCAAACAACCCTTCTTTATCTTCCTGCATGTCTTTGTTGTACGCCAATGGCAAAGCTTTAACTGTCATCATCATGCTCGATAATGCGCCATAGACACGCCCTGTCTTACCACGGATCAACTCAAGTGCATCTGGGTTTTTCTTCTGTGGCATTAATGACGAACCAGATGTCACCGTATCCGCTAACTCAATGAAGTTTGACTCGCCTGAATTGTAGAAGATCATATCTTCTGCAAGACGAGAAAGGTGAAGCATAGAAATCGACGCCACCGACATCAGTTCCATCACATGATCACGATCTGAAACCGAATCTAGTGAATTACGCGTAGCACGGTGGAAACCGAGATTATGTGCTAATTGTTCGCGATCAATCGGATAAGCCGTTCCCGCTAAAGCACCCGAGCCAAGTGGACAAGTGTCGAGACGCTGTAAGGCATCATTCAGACGAGAGTAGTCACGCTCGAACATTTCAACATAAGCCAAGCACCAGTGAGCAAAGGTTACAGGTTGAGCACGCTGAAGATGAGTATAGCCTGGCAATACGGTGCCTTGGTGCTGTTTAGCAACATGGACCATTTGTGCTTGTAGGCGATCTAAAGCAATCAACAATTGCTGACCTTGCTGACGACACCAAAGTTTCAAGTCTGTGGCGACTTGGTCATTACGAGAACGCCCAGTGTGGAGTTTTTTACCTAAATCTCCCACTTTACTGATTAGCTGCTGTTCAACCCAAGAGTGGATATCTTCTGCATCAGAGCGAAGAATTTGGTGAGGGTCTTCCATCACTTCTAACTTCAGCTCATTTAAAGCAAGTTCCAGTTTTTGCTGTTCTTCTGCCGATAGCACATCAACAGAAAGCAGAGCTTTAGACCATGCGATTGAACCTACGATGTCTTGCTCAGCCAATCGGTAGTCAAAACGCAACGAATCATTGAACTCTTTAAATCTGGTGTCTGCCGCTTGGGTAAATCTTCCGCCCCATAATGCCATTGCGTCTCTCCTGATGACTATTGCTTACTCTAACGTTCTCGAATGAGTAGTAACCAATTTGATGGTCATTTGCTCACTTTTTCTTATGTGTCAACGTTACGGCAATTTCGATAAAAAATAAAGTATAAATTCAATATTTTTACATATATATTCAAGCCAAATTTAGGTACCCGCTTTTAGAAACCAAAAGACCCGCCTATAAATGGCGGGTCTTTATTCAATCCAAGATGGATGTTAAGGGATTATTTCTTCTGGCTGTTCAATGCACGAATACGGCTTGATAGCGAGTAAAGACGGATGAACCCACCTGCATGGCTTTGGTCGTAAACTTCATCTTCACCAAAAGTCGCGAACTCTTCTGAATACAAGCTGTTGTCAGAACGTTTTTGCGTGACTGTCGCTTGACCTTTGTAAAGCTTAACAACCACTTCACCGTTAACGTCTTGCGCTAGCTCTTCTGAAGCAGCAAGGATAGATTTACATAGTGGCGTAAACCAACGGCCATCGTATACAAGGTGAGACGCTTTTAGACCTAGCTCCTCACGGAATTCGAATGATGATTTGTCTAGCACAAGCTGCTCTACAGCACGCAGCGCTTCCATCATGATGGTGCCTCCCGGTGTTTCATAGCAACCACGAGACTTCATTCCAACAAGACGGTTTTCCACGATATCGATACGGCCAACACCGTGCTTAGCGCCCTTCTCGTTTAGGTAAACCAGTGCGTTGTATGGTGTCATCACTTCACCATCAACTTCGACCACTTCACCTTTTTCTACTTTCAGCGTGACGTATTCCGCTTCATTTGGCGCTTGCTCTGGGTCGACAGTCCACACCCAGCAGTCTTCGTTTGGTGCGTTCCACGTATCTTCTAAAACGCCGCCTTCCGTCGAAATGTGCCATGCGTTTGCATCACGTGAATAGATCTTAGTAAGAGACGCAGAGCAAGGAATATTACGCTCAGCTAGGTAATCCAAACACTCTTCACGGCTCACTAGGTCCCACTCACGCCAAGGTGCAATCACTTGTAAGTCCGGTGCTAGTGCTGCGAATGCGCCTTCAAAACGTACTTGGTCGTTACCTTTACCTGTACAGCCATGACACAGAGCGTCCGCGCCCACTTTACGTGCCACTTCAACCTGCGCTTTGGCAATGATTGGACGCGCCATTGATGTACCTAGCAGGTACTTACCTTCGTAGTACGCGCCGGTTTTTAGCGTTGGGTAAATGTAGTCTGCGACCATTTCTTCTTTCAAGTCAGCGATGTAGCACTCAGAAGCACCAGAGGCTTTTGCTTTCGCTTCAATGCCTTCTAGCTCTTCGGCACCTTGACCAACATCGGCAACGAAAGCCACTACTTCACAGTCGTAGTTCTCTTTTAGCCACGGGATAATTACTGAAGTATCTAGACCGCCTGAGTATGCGACTACCACTTTATTTACGTTCACTTTGCTCATGTTTTTTCTCCAAACTTAACTGGCGCTGCGCTCGGCGGTCAGTGCCAACTACGACTTCCTAATATTGAATTCTTTTGCTGATGCTTATTGAGGCAAGAATTGAGTACCAATACTTTCACCAGCGAATAACTGTGCTAATTTTTCTGGGTAACGCCAGGTCGCGACTTCAATTGGACGGCCAAGATCATTGGCGGCCTCCAAAGCGGCTTTAACTTTGACGATCATGCCATCGGTGATCACATGTCCATCGATCAACGAGTTAGCTTGCTGCTCTGACAGGGTTTTGATCAAATGGCCTTTTCCATCTAGTACACCACTCACGTCTGATAACAGGACTAACTCCGCATCTAATGCGCCCGCAACCGCGACTGCTGCTTGATCAGCATTCACATTCATCATCTGGCCATCTTTGGTTAAACCAATTGAACTGATGATCGGCAGTGCACCTGTGTTTAGCACCGCTTGTAATAGTGCTGAGTCACCCGGTGATGCTTTGCCTACCGCGCCGAGTTCTGGGTCAAGTTCTTCAACAAGACACAAACCACCATCCGCAAGGCTAAGGCCCACAGCGTTAAGACCGTCCGCAATCGCTTGACCTTGAAGTAACTTATTCGCAGTGCCTGCAAGCGCGCCTGCAATCACAGGAATTTGATCGTAAGGCGTTACGCGTAAACCGTTTTTCTTAACGGTTTCAAGCTGAAGCTTTGCCATCAACTCATCAACTAGGTAGCCACCGCCATGAACGATGGCGATTTGTCGCTGTGCCGATTTTTGGTAAGCCGCAATGGCGCCAAAAAGTTGGCTTAAGGTTTGAGTGCATGATAGAGCTGCACCACCTAGCTTAATGACTAAAGGAGCTTGATTGGTTTGCGTCATCGCATTTCCCTCTTTCAACGACTACAGCAACGCTGTCAGTTCTGGGTAACCGTAATGAATATTGAGACATTGCATCGCTTGACTCGATGCACCTTTAAGTAGGTTGTCGATAGCTGAAATCACAATGATGTGTTCGCCTTGTACCTTCCAGCCGATATCACAGAAAGGGGTATTTTCGACATCCTGAATACGTGGAATACCGTCGCCTTTAAGACGCACCGCAGGCTTGCCTTGATAAGCTTGTTCAAACGCCTGTGCCACTTGTGCTTCTGTCACACCTTGCGCAAGCTTCATGGTGATAGTGGCAAGAATGCCGCGTTTAAAGTTGCCGAGGTGCGGAGTAAAAATCACATCGCAACCCAAGTGCTGAGCAATCTCTGGCTGGTGACGATGGTTAAATACACCATAAGGTTGCAAGCTCACTTCACAGAAGCTGTTAACCATGGAGGCTTTACGCCCTGCACCTGATACACCACTGGTTGCGTTGATCACTGGCCATTGGTTGGTATCGAGCAACGCATGTTCTAATAAAGGTTTGATTGCAAGCTGTGAAGCGGTT
This sequence comes from Vibrio sp. YT-17, assembly GCF_033337375.1. Classification (NCBI taxonomy): domain Bacteria; kingdom Pseudomonadati; phylum Pseudomonadota; class Gammaproteobacteria; order Vibrionales; family Vibrionaceae; genus Vibrio; species Vibrio sp. YT-17. The sequence continues at coordinate 13,741 of NZ_JAWOQP010000028.1, read as the reverse complement.
GGGTAGCAACCTGCTACTGCAATCAAAGGAGTGGTTTTTATTGATTCTTGGTTCCACTCTGCTAAGCCGTATGCTGCTTTATCTAGCCAGTTGTTATGTTGATGTTCGAAGCCATAAAAAGTGTCGTAAAAGCCTTCACTTTTCACACGGAATGCACCCGATAAATCGAATACCTGACAGCCTGCCTCCAAGAAAGTTGGGGCTAAATCATGGCTGACTTCGTGAGCCGTTGCCAAAAACACCACGTCCGATTCTTGAGCGATTTGCAGTGGATCCGTTAGTGGTAAAACTGGCATATCAATGATGCCCGCTAGCTTACCGTGCAGCTGCGCGATGCTCTTTCCCGCATCAACACTGTTGGCGGAAACGTATAAACCTGATAGCGTGAGTTGTGGGTGTTTATTAACCATTAACGCTAACTCTGCGCCGGTGTAACCGCTGGCTCCAATAATCGTGGTTTTTAGCATTGTGTAACATCCATATACTTAAAGGCTCAAATGACTATTCATATTTAATTTTTGCTTTATTTTGATTTTTTATTCATTAAATATGATTTAATATGTGTTTTACATTTTTGTGGTCTGTCTGTCAACAGGAGATTTGAAGAATCCATGCAATTACCAACTTTTCTAGAGGTCTATGAAGGACTCATCAGCACCTCTTCTATCAGCTCCACGGATCCGAGCTGGGATCAGGGCAATGCAAAAGTCATCGAAAAACTCGCATCTTGGTTTAAAGATCTGGGTTTTAGCGTTGAAGTGATCGAAGTCGAGCCAGGCAAGCACAATATGATCGCACGTATGGGTGAGGGTGAAGGTGGCCTTTTACTTGCTGGCCATAGCGATACCGTGCCATTCGATCAAGGGCGATGGAATTTTGATCCGCATAAACTGACGGAAAAAGACAACCGCTTCTACGGTTTAGGCACAGCAGACATGAAAGGCTTTTTCGCCTTTATTTATGAAGCAGTGAAGAAAGTCGATTGGAGCAAGCAGAGCAAACCACTTTACGTATTAGCCACTTGTGACGAAGAGACCACCATGTTGGGCGCGCGACATTTCACAGCAAACGCCCCATTTAAGCCGGATTACTGCATCATTGGTGAACCCACCAGCCTTGTGCCAATTCGAGGTCATAAAGGGCATGTGGCAAATGCCATTCGCGTAACAGGCAAGTCCGGTCATTCATCGGACCCAGCGCTTGGCGTTAACGCTATTGAGATCATGCATGAAGTCATGTTCGCCATGATGCAACTGCGTGACAAATTGATTAAAGAATATCACCATCCGGGTTTTGCCATTCCAAGCCCTACCCTAAACCTTGGACACATTCACGGTGGTGACAGCGCTAACCGTATTTGTGGTTGCTGTGAGCTGCATTACGACGTGCGTCCTCTTCCTGGCATTAGCCTTGATGGTTTAGAGAACATGTTGCGCGGAGCATTAAAAGAAGTCGAAGCGAAATGGCCAGGGAGACTGGAGATTATTCCATTGCATGAGCCTATTCCGGGTTACGAATGCCAACATGACCACCCATTTATTGGTGGTGTTGAAGAGATTTGCCAAACTAGTTCAGAAACCGTGAACTACTGTACTGAAGCACCATTTCTACAGCAGTTGTGTCCAACCTTGGTGCTCGGCCCTGGGTCAATCGACCAAGCCCATCAACCGGATGAGTTTCTATCCTTCGACTTTATCGCCCCCACAATTGATGTGCTTTCAAAGGCGATGGTCAAGTACTGCTGTTAATACGCGTTTAAGCTCAAAGTCTGTGCAGCTCGATTGAGCTGCATCTTTTTATCTTCACAATTTAGCGCTAGTCTTAACACTTATTTAACTTGTTATTTTGTAATTAATTTTCACTTTTTACTCTATGGCTGCCGTAAATTTGCTCTAAATCAGGAGACAGCGGAATAATTGCAAACTTAGTCTGCTTTATTTGACTATAACTGGTGCTTTTCGCTAGATTGGAGTCTTAACAAGGACAATGGATGTAGTTTTTTTACGAGGCAGGACGACAATGAACGAGAAATACGCCGCACTCAAAAGTAATGTGCGCATGTTAGGCCACTTATTGGGTAACACCATTCGCGATGCCCATGGCGAAGAAATCTTCGAGAAAGTGGAAACCATTCGTAAATTATCCAAATCAGCTCAAGCAGGGAATCAAGCAGACAGGGACAGCTTGATCGAAGAAATCAAACATCTACCTGATGAGCAGCTAACGCCCGTTACTCGCGCGTTTAACCAATTTCTAAACCTCACCAATATCGCTGAGCAATACCACACGATTTCACGCCATTGTGAAGAGCACATTTGCGAACCAGACGCGATTAACTCGCTGTTTTCTAAACTGGTACAAAACGATGTGAGCAAACTGGACACTGCCCAAGCGGTTCGTGATCTGAATATTGAATTGGTATTGACGGCTCACCCAACAGAAATTACGCGCCGCACGATGATCAACAAACTGGTCAAGATAAACGAGTGCTTATCAAAGTTGGAGCTAAGCGATCTTTCTTCTAAAGAGCGCAGAAAAACCGAACGCCGCCTAGAGCAACTGATTGCCCAAGGCTGGCATTCAGACGTGATTCGACAACAACGCCCTACTCCGTTGGATGAAGCAAAGTGGGGCTTTGCGGTCGTTGAAAACTCTCTATGGGAAGCAGTACCGGACTTCCTACGTGAGATGAATGACCGTCTAAAATCTTACCTTGGAGAAGGTTTACCCATTGATGCTCGCCCAGTGCACTTCTCCTCTTGGATGGGCGGTGACCGTGACGGTAACCCGTTTGTTACTCACAACGTTACGCGTGAAGTCTTACTATTGTCTCGTTGGAAAGCCGCCGATCTTTATCTCAATGACATCAACGAGTTGATCAGCGAGCTGTCTATGACAGTTTCAAACGATCAAGTCCGTGAACTTGCTGGCGAAGATCAGCACGAACCATACCGTGCGATCCTGAAGCAATTACGCACTCTGCTCAATGAAACCAAAGATATTCTCGATGCTAAGATCCACGGTCAAAAGCTGGCTGTTAAAGCACCACTGCAAAAAGTCGAGCAACTTTGGGAACCGCTGTATGCCTGCTACCAGTCACTAAACGAATGTGGCATGGGTGTAATAGCCAACGGCTCACTACTGGATACACTACGCCGCGTAAAAGCATTTGGTATCCATCTTGTACGTCTTGATATCCGCCAAGAGAGCACGCGTCACTCAGACGTCTTGTCTGAACTAACTCGCTACTTAGGTATTGGTGATTACGAACAATGGAGTGAGCAAGATAAGATTGCTTTTCTAACTAACGAGCTTGCATCTAAACGTCCGCTTCTCCCTCGTGATTGGGAACCGTCTGAACCCGTCAAAGAGGTTTTGGATACCTGCAAGATTGTTGCAGCACAACCGCGTGAAGCGTTTGGCGCTTACGTTATTTCAATGGCACGTACCGCCTCTGACGTACTAGCCGTTCATCTACTGCTACAAGAAGCGGGTTGCCCTTACCGCATGGATGTGTGTCCTCTGTTCGAAACGCTAGACGATTTGAACAACGCAGAATCGGTCATCAAGCAGCTTATGGGGATTGACCTTTACCGTGGTTTTATCCAAAACCACCAGATGGTCATGATTGGTTACTCTGACTCAGCGAAAGATGCAGGTGTTATGTCTGCTGGTTGGGCTCAGTATCATGCGATGGAATCGTTAGTTAAAGTGGCTGAGGAAGAAGGCGTTGAGCTAACTCTATTCCATGGTCGTGGGGGCACAGTCGGTCGCGGTGGTGCACCTGCGCATGCTGCGCTTTTGTCGCAACCACCAAAAAGCTTGAAAGGCGGTTTACGTGTAACAGAACAAGGCGAGATGATCCGCTTTAAACTGGGGCTCCCAGATGTCGCAGTAAACAGCTTTAACCTATACGCAAGTGCGATTCTGGAGGCCAACTTGTTACCGCCACCAGAGCCAAAACAAGAATGGCGCGACTTGATGGAAGTGCTATCAGAAGTAAGCTGTGAGTCTTACCGAAATGTGGTTCGTGGCGAGCCAGATTTCGTGCCTTACTTCCGCCAAGCAACACCAGAACTCGAACTCGGCAAGTTGCCACTTGGTTCTCGTCCTGCAAAACGCAACCCTAAGGGCGGAGTAGAAAGCTTACGTGCAATCCCGTGGATCTTCTCATGGAGTCAAAACCGTTTGGTACTTCCTGCATGGCTAGGCGCAGGTGAAGCGATTCAATACTCGATCGATAAAGGCCACCAAGCATTGCTCGAAGAGATGTGCCGCGAATGGCCATTTTTCTCAACTCGTCTCGGCATGCTGGAAATGGTGTACTCGAAGTGTAATATTGATATCTCTCGCTACTACGATGAGCGATTGGTGGATGAGTCGCTCCGTCCACTCGGTGAAAAGCTTCGTGCTCAGCTTCAAGAAGACATCAAAGCGGTACTGAATGTAGAGAACAATGAAAACTTGATGCAGCATGACCCTTGGGGACTCGAGTCGATTCGCTTACGCAATATCTACGTTGAGCCATTGAATATGCTACAAGCAGAGCTACTATACCGCACGCGTCAAACCGAAGAAGCTTCTGCAAACTTGGAAGAAGCGTTGATGGTGACGATTGCTGGTATTGCTGCTGGTATGCGCAACACAGGCTAATCGTTTCATTTTTAATAAAAAGCTGGGCAAATGCTCAGCTTTTTTTTATCACAGGATAATCGCAACAAAACAAAAGCAGTTAAATACACCACTAGAGACCCAAAAAATACCAAAATAAAAGAATAAAAAACCACAAGTTAACACTATTGATTATTATGTTAGTTTTTTAGGGTAATTTTGTCCTACTATTCCACTTCATGCTTATTATTTATATACTACTTGCCTGCTGAGAGCTCATAAATCCAATCATACCTGCTCCAGCCTTGATGGGACTCCCCATCTCTCTAGGTGATAAACGGCTTTAAGGTGACAGGACCAACATTGTTGGTGCTACTTATACATTAAAAAACTCAAGTGCCAGTAAGAGCGCAGCTGAAAGTATAAGTAGCTTGTTTACAAGTTTATTGACCATTTGGATTGAAGACATGTCATTACCACACGTAATCTTAACTGTTCTTAGCACTCGCGACGCAACCGGTTACGATATCACTAAAGAATTCTCTGCTAGCATCGGTTACTTCTGGAAAGCAAGCCACCAACAGGTGTACCGTGAACTCAACAAAATGGCTGAGAAAGAACTGGTTACTTGCGTATTAGAACCCCAAGAAGGCAAACCAGACCGCAAGGTTTACTCCATTACAGACGCTGGTCGCAGCGCTTTAGGAGAGTGGTTTGATCAACCAACTGCACACCCAACAGTTCGTGATGAGTTTTCAGCGAAATTGATGGCATGTGCCGTTCAACCTGCAGCTCCATTCCGTGACCAACTCGCCGAGCTAGTTGAAGAGTCTCGCAAACTGGTTTCTCACTACAAAGAAATTGAAGCGGCTTACTACGCAACGCCGTCAACTTTAGATAAACAAGCTCGCCTAGAACGTCTAACGCTTCGCCGTAACCTTCTGTTACGTGAAACTTGGATCACTTGGGCAGAAGAAGTTCTAACTGAACTTGAAGTGATTGGTTAAACTCCTTTTGCTTTGATAAAACGAAAAAGGCTTGCCACTTGGCAAGCCTTTTATCTTTTTGAAACCAGATTTACGCACCGACTACTGCGCGAGGACGAACACCCAACGTATGGCATAACGCGTAAGTCATCTCTGCACGGTTTAGTGTGTAGAAGTGAAAGTCCTTAACCCCTTCACGACTCAGTACACGCACCATATCAATAGCTTGGCTAGCTCCTACAAGCTGGCGAGTCACCGGATCATCATCCAAACCATCGAATTGTTTGCTCATCCATCCTGGTACTTTCACGTTGTTCTGTGCCGCAAAGCGAGAAGCTTGCTTAAAGTTCGATACAGGCAAAATTCCTGGCACAATTTCTACGTCAATTCCTGCTGCGACACAACGGTCACGGAATCGCAGGTAAGACTCAACGTCAAAAAAGAACTGAGTAATAGCACGGTTTGCACCTGCATCTACCTTACGTTTTAGGTTCAATAAGTCAGACTGAGCGCTTTTAGCTTCAGGGTGAACCTCAGGGAATGCAGCAACGGAGATATCGAAATCGTGGCGTGATTTCAGCAGCTCAACCAAATCCGAGGCATACATATCAGGCGCACCGCCACCTGGAGGAATATCACCACGCAGAGCGACGATATTTTCAATACCATTGTTCCAATAATCATCGGCAATATTAATCAACTCTTCACGAGTCGCATCAATACAAGTGAGATGGGGAGCGGCAACCAATCCGGTTGTTGCTTTAATTTCTTTAATGATGGAGTGTGTTCTGTCACGCTCGCCGGAGTTCGCACCGTAAGTCACAGAAACAAATTTAGGTTGAAGCGTTTTAAGACGGTGCACTGAATTCCAAAGTGTTTCTTCCATCTTAGCGCTGCTTGGCGGAAAAAACTCAAACGATACATTGATGTTATCTGATAACTCAGCAATATTCTGGTTCAAGGCGTCGATATGGCCTGCGTGCGTATATCCCATCTTACTCTCCCTGCGGCACTCCGCCACGAAAACAAATCCTTAAAATCGACGTTTAGACGTCTATATGTCTACAGAATGTATTGAATACGATTTAATGTCAACCTTGTAATTATGAATTTTTCTCACGTTAATAATGAAGATAGTTCAAGTTTCTACTTGAGCATCATCTCGCCATTTTGCACGGGTTATGACTTCAGTATGGCACTGATAGGGGAATAAAAAACCCTGGATTAATTCCAGGGTTTTTAGGTCAATCGCAACTTTAAAATAAACCAGCCAATCGGTTGAGGTCGGATTGAATAGCGCCAGCTGTCACTTCTCTGCCTGCGCCTGGTCCTCGAATGACCAGAGGGTTATCTTTGTACCACTTGCTTTCTATGGCAAAAATGTTATCGCATGGCAATAAGTTGGCGAGCGCGTGCTCACGAGATAACGCTTCGACTCCCACCGTTGCTTTACCATTTTTTTCTAAACGCGCCACATAGCGAAGCACTTGATCGTTTCTCTGTGCTTTTGTCAGACGCTCTTGAAGTATTTCACTCAACAACGCTCCATTATCGAAGAAATCATCTAAGCTCAGTTCTCTTAATTCTTCTGGCACCAAAGACTCAACTTTAACGCTGTCTGGTTCTATATCTAGGCCCGATTCTCGAGCCAAGATGACTAACTTACGCATTACATCGGAGCCATCTAAATCAGAACGAGGGTCAGGTTCGGTTAACCCTTGCTGCCAAGCAAGATCGACTAAATCATTAAATGGCACAGAACCATCAAACTGTTGGAACAGCCATGATAACGTCCCCGAGAAAATACCCGATAGAGCGACGATTTCATCCCCACTTTCACGAAGATCTCGCACGGTATGGTTTATCGGTAACCCAGCACCAACCGTTGCGTTGTATAGCCAATGACGACCAATTTTAGCGAATGCATCTTGAACCTGATGGTAGTACTGACTATCTGCGGAACCGGCCACTTTGTTAGCGGAAATCAAATGAATGCCTTGCTGTGCGATTTCTACGTAGCGCTGAGCTAACTCTTTACTCGCGGTAACATCAAGCACGACGGCTTCATCATAGCTTTTAAGCGCTCCCAAACGTGCCAGCCAATCCCCATTGTTGGATATGCTTTCATCATCAAATCGTTCAGCAACACTCGCCGCCTCAATACCTTGCTCATCGAACCAATAGGTTTGGCTATCCACAACCGCGACAAGATCAAAGCTCATACCATGACGTTTTTCGAGCTCACTTTTTTGCGTCGCAAATAAATTTAACCAACTAGAACCAATATTACCCTTGCCACATAAAGCCACTGCCACGCGTTTTTGCGCTTGGAACAACTGGCTATGAATCGTTTGAACCAACGCCTCGGTATCAGTACGGCGCAAAACAGCGACTAGGCTCAGCCCTGAGTCTGTTTCAGAGATAAATTCTACCGGAGAGTGCTTTAGCTTTTGATAAAAGCCAAAGCAATGATTGGCGTTTTTCGTAACGCCTGCACCTACCGCAGCTAAGAGCGAGTAACCTTCTTTTAGCTTAATTTCTGCCTCTACCGCAAGCTCTTGCAAGTGTTTCAATGCACCACCGGCGATTTCTGCGGTGTAAGCCAAGCGTAGCGTATGCTGATCGGATTGAGCTTCAAATGCCAATGGCTCTAATTGCGCGCGCTGCAACGCTTGTAATACATCACTCTGTGTTTTTTCGAAGTCGTGCCCATGCATGAAAGACAACTGCACCAATAAAACATCATCCAGTGAAGTAATAATTTTAGCGCCACGACCAGATGCCAATACACGCTCAATACGAGTAGAACCCGACTCTGGCAGATAGCTACACTTGAGATTAAGGTCCATGGTACTTTGCGCCACAGGCTGAAGCGTACGACTGTGTAGCACTGGGGCAGCTAAGCGAGCAAGTTCACTGGCTTCATCCAATCGAAGTAACGGTAATAAACAAGCATCAGACACCAAACGTGGATCGGCACTATAGACACCAGCAACATCACTCCAAATCGTGACAGTACTGACTTCAGCAAGCGCGCCTATGACCGTTGCAGAATAGTCAGAGCCGTTACGACCAAGTAGAATGGTTTCTCCTGCCTCGTTCTGAGCCATAAAGCCAGTAATTACCACACGTTTATGGTTATGCTGCGCGAGGATCTCTTTAATTAAAGGGTATGAACGAGCGCGATCAACCTCTGGTTGAGTTCCCGCTTCTGCACGTAAAAACGCTCGTGCATCTTGTGCAACCGCAGGGATAGAACGTTGAGATAATAACGCGGCCAATAGGCGAGCAGACCATACTTCTCCGTGCCCCAGTACCGCGGCTTTTTGCGCATTAGTGAGTGGTGCAGTCAGCTCCGAGAGAGTACTGAACTCATCATGTAATAAAGCTAACAGCTCTTCTTTTGCTTCACTCTCCAACAAGCTTTCTATTAGCTCAGTTTGAAACTGTCTTAAGCTTTGAAGCGCTTCATGCGCAATTCGGCCATCTTTATTTAACCCTTCCAAAAACTCAATCAAGCGGTTAGTGGTTTTTCCTGCAGCAGAGACGACCACCAGATCATTTTCTGTCGAATACTCCTTGAGAATACCCACAACGCGTAAGTAGCATTCTGGGTTTGCTAAGCTACTGCCACCAAACTTATGCAGCTGACGTTGTACAGTCATTGTTATCGTCTCCTATTACTGGGTAGCTTTAGCGAACGCTTGTTCTAAATCTGTGATGAGGTCTTGTGCATCTTCCAAACCGACAGACAAACGCAATAGTTGATGAGAGACCCCAGCCTCCGCCAACGCCTCCTCACCCATTGCACGGTGCGTCATGGATGCTGGGTGGCAAATCAAACTTTCTACACCACCTAATGACTCTGCTAATGAAAACAGTTGGAGCTCTTTCACAAACACCTTTAACTGTTCAAACGAACCAGCAAACTCAAAACTCAACATAGAGCCAAAGCCCGTTTGCTGCTTTTTAGCGATGTCATGACCTGGATGTTCCGGCAGGCTTGGATGATAGATAGTTTTAACTAACGCTTGTTTCTGTAGGTAAGCCAGTACCTGCTGTGAGCTCTCCTCATGTACTCGCATACGAGCACCAAGCGTACGAATACCTCGCAGCGTCATATAACTATCGAAAGGTGTGCCCGTTGCACCAATACAATTGCCCCACCATGCAAGCTCTTCTGCATGCGCCTCTGTGTTGGTGATGATTACTCCACCAATTACGTCCGAATGACCGTTGATGTACTTTGTTGTGGAGTGGATAACAAAATCCGCACCTAGCTCTAAAGGTTTTTGGTACACGGGTGTCAAAAAGGTATTGTCCACCGCAACTAACGCGCCGATTTGTTTCGCTTTTTCACAAGTAGCTGCAATATCCACTACGCGAACCAGAGGGTTTGACGGAGTTTCTAGCAAAATGAGTTTTGGTTTTTGTGCCAATGCAGCATCTAAAGCCTGTTCGTCTGATTGATCGACAAACTGAACCTTAAAATCGCCTTTGCTAGCTCGGGTATTAAAAAGACGATAGGTGCCGCCATAACAATCGTGAGGAGCAATAATGAGATCATCTGGGCCGAGAAAAGCGGAAACCCATAAATTTAATGCCGACGTACCGCAGTTAGTAACAACCGCTCCTTTTCCAGACTCAAGTTCAGATAGCGCACTTTCCAACAGTCCGCGGTTTGGATTACCAGATCGTGTGTAATCATACTTGGGCACTTCACCAAAAGCAGGAAAACCATAGTTAGTGGAAAGATAAATAGGTGGAACGACAGCATGATATTGGTTGTCTGATTCAATACCAGTGCGTACTGCAATGGTCGCAGGTTTGCGAGTGCTCATGGGTGTATCCTTTCACGGGTAATGACTTCTAAATAGGAATGCGCTATATCTAATGAGTAACATAAAGTGATCAACACGCTTCCTTTGCTGTTATGTTCACTTTACTCGTCAAAAAATGAGACGTCAACACTTCTAGACGTCTATATGTCTTTGCTTATGGCGGTAAATGCAGCTAAAATCAGCACCTAAATTATTTTTAACCGATTACATAAATGAAGGTGTGCAATGGCTGACTGGAATGGCGAATACATTAGCCCATATGCAGAGCACGGCAAAAAAAGCGAACAAGTAAAAAAAATTACCGTCTCTATCCCGCTAAAAGTTTTAAAGGTGCTAACTGATGAGCGTACTCGCCGTCAGATCAATAACTTACGCCATGCAACCAATAGCGAATTGCTATGCGAGGCATTTTTGCACGCGTACACAGGTCAGCCACTTCCGACAGATGAAGACCTTCGTAAAGACCGTCCTGATGATATTCCAACAGAAGTAAAAGCGCTGATGACGGAAATGGGCATCGAATTTGAGTCATTCGACGAAGAATAAAAAAGCCTGATAAGAGGTTTCAGGTAATGACTCTTGCCTCGAGCCAAATGAATGACATAAAAAATGGGACGCAATAGCGTCCCATTTTTGTGTATCACATCTGAAAGATATATTACTCTGCCATGTAGTTTTCAGGCATCTCGATACGAGCTACACCTGAATTAACCGCCGCCTGAGCAACCGCTTTTGCAACACGTGGTAGCAAACGTGAATCCATTGGTTTTGGAATAATATAGTCCGCACCAAACTCTAGCTTATCAACACCTGCAGCCTTCAATACGGCTTCAGGTACAGGCTCTTTTGCTAGCTCACGAATCGCCTCAACGGCTGCAAGTTTCATTCCATCATTGATTTCACTTGCACGTACATCAAGAGCACCGCGGAAAATGAATGGGAAACACAATACGTTGTTAACTTGGTTAGGATAATCACTACGGCCAGTACCCATGATCAAGTCATCACGAACTGCGTGAGCAAGTTCCGGCTTGATTTCAGGATCCGGGTTAGAACATGCGAATACGATTGGCTTATCTGCCATCAACTTCAACGCTTCCGCTGGCAATAGGTTTGGACCAGATACACCTAGGAACAGATCTGCACCTTCAATCACGTCTTCTAGTGTGCGCTTATCTGTATTGTTCGCAAATAGCTGCTTATATTCATTAAGATCATCACGACGAGTGTGAATCACACCTTTGCGATCTAGCATGTAGATTTTTTCGCGCATTGCGCCGCATTTGATCAGAAGCTCCATACACGCTACAGCGGCAGCGCCAGCGCCAAGACAAACAATTGTTGAATCTTCAAGTTTCTTACCTTGAAGTTCGATTGCATTCAGCATACCCGCTGCCGTTACAATAGCAGTACCATGTTGATCATCGTGGAATACTGGTACATCACAACGTTCAATCAGACGCTTTTCAATCTCAAAACAGTCTGGTGCTTTAATATCTTCAAGGTTGATACCGCCAAAAGTGTCTGCAATGCTCGCAACAGTATCAACAAATTCATCGATCGTGCGGTGCTTAACTTCAATATCAATAGAGTCAAGACCTGCAAAACGCTTAAACAGTAACGCTTTACCTTCCATCACTGGCTTAGATGCAAGTGGACCTAGGTTACCTAGACCTAGAATAGCGGTACCGTTAGAAATAACAGCAACCATGTTCCCTTTTGCAGTGTACTTGTACACGTTATCCGGGTTTTGTGCGATTTCACGCACTGGCTCTGCAACACCAGGGCTGTAAGCAAGGGCAAGATCACCCGCCGTTTCCGCAGGCTTTGTCAGTTCGACAGCAATCTTTCCTGGAGTTGGATAAGCATGGTAATCCAATGCTTTTTGGCGATGTTCTTCTTCTGGAGTGGCTGCTTGGTGGTTGTCTTCAGACATGGACGTTTCTCTTTTTTATTTTTAGGTAAGGGGGCATAAATTCTATCGGATAGAAATCAAACTTCATAGGCAAGATTGCGAGCAATATCCTTAAAAAGCCGATAATAAAAGAGATTAGACCAGATAACGGGGTTAAGCACCTGATTTTCGAGTCAGGTGCTCTTTCTTCTTACTATTATTGGAGTATGCAAACTCAGAAAGTATCGTTACTCTTCGTCCACGTATTGCGCTTGGAGATAATTCTCAATACCAGACATTTCAATCAAGCCAAGTTGCGTCTCTAGCCAATCAACATGTTCTTCTTCATCTTCAAGAATGTCTTGGAATAAATCTCGAGACACATAATCTCGAATGTCTTCAGCGTAGGCAATCGCATCTTTTAAATCTGGAATAGCCGCCATTTCAAGCTTTAAGTCACACTCGAGCATTTCCTTGGTATCTTCACCAATCATCAACTTACCTAAATCTTGTAGGTTCGGTAAGCCTTCAAGGAACAAAATACGCTCAATTAGATGATCGGCATGCTTCATCTCATCGATAGATTCGTGATATTCCTTGTCTGCTAGGTGCTTTAAGCCCCAGTCTTTATACATTCGGGCATGAAGAAAATACTGATTAATAGCGACGAGCTCGTTACCGAGCACTTTATTGAGATGTTGAATGATGATTGGATCGCCTTTCATGACAAAACCCTCCTCTTTGGCTTCATTTAAATGTAGAAGCAAATGAGAAGGTGTCAAAATGTAAGGCAAATAATTACTGCATACTTACAGCAATTAGCTGGCTTGTTTAAATTCCGTGTAACTAGTTTCCGCTAAAATTTCCTTGGCCTGTCTGATGCACTTACCACATTGGCTGCCCAATGCCGTGCACTTTTTGATTCCTTTAATATCTGTTACGCCTTCATCTATCGCCAACTTCCTGATTTTTTTGTCGGAGACACCATGGCAAAGACAAACGTACATACTCAAAAAACCTATAAAACTAATCTGTGACAAACAATATAAACAAGAATAGTTCTTGTTACCAGTCGCATTATGGTGTCCGCTCAGAATATTTGGTTATAACGATTTTACCGCTGCAGGAAAAGATCAAAGGGTTAAGAGGGGTGAGTAAAAGCGTTAAGAAATAAAGTCGGTAAAACTCTGTTTTTAAATCGAAAAAGTGACGTCTTTTATTTCAACACTTATAACTAAATGTAATCTAAAAATGAAAAAGGGAAGCCTAAGCTTCCCTTTTCGATGCGCTTTCTTCAAAAAGAAGAACAGTGCAAGATTTCGTTTAATTCGTTATGAATTAGTCGAAGATCTTAGCAACAACACCAGCACCTACTGTACGGCCACCTTCACGGATCGCGAAACGTAGAC
>NZ_JAWOQP010000027.1:0-54857 GCF_033337375.1 Vibrio sp. YT-17 | reverse complement strand
GCGGGGTGGAGCAGCTTGGTAGCTCGTCGGGCTCATAACCCGAAGGTCGTCGGTTCAAATCCGGCCCCCGCAACCAAATACAAGACGATAGATTGAGTACTTATTTAGTATACAATTGTTAAGTCGTCTACGGATGCGCCGCTTGATTCAACGCCTGCTTCTCGCAACCAATCACATCGCTCTTTTCATAATGCTGCGAAGCATGAATCCCCAAAAGCTAAACTTTTATCCGCATCATATGATGTCGGACGATTTCGTTTGTGTTTAAAACACGATATGAATCGGCTGACGTACAAGTATGATGAGGCTTCGCGTGTTTTATCTACTTTAATTAACAGAGTTATCCACATACGTCGTTCTGTGGATAAGTTGGTTGATAAAGTGTTTTTAGCTTGACTTTTTATGATGGGGAAGAAAGATCTTTTCTCTAAAATGAAGTTGAAACAACAAAGAAATACCAATTAAATCTTTGTTATATAAAGAAAAAATAAGTTTTTTGTCGGATCGAGTACGTTAAAATACGATCATTAACTGGTATTTTTTTGATCCTAGTCATTTCTCCGAGCTGTGTTTAACTTTTTTCTGCTAGCTTGTTTTTCTTGAATCTCAAATTTTTTTCCACATTACAAAATTGAGAACAAGGTCATGAATTGAACATGCAAAAGTACTTTCAATCTCTTGCATATAGACTACGCTCTATGCGTCTCTCGGCAGTCCCTTCTCGACTATCCTTATTAAGCGTTGCTTTTTCGTCTCTATAGATGAATTACTCTCAGTGGGGAGTTGATTCAGTTGCTCTGTCAAAGCCCATTTTATGTGCTCATCAAGTAATTTATTTTCACCTTGCCGACTTTCCAGCGCATCTATGATTCGCTGACTATATTCTGCATTACCAAGTGCGACAGCGATGTTACGTAGCCACTGTATATGACCAATACGACGGATAGCGGAGCCTTCCATATTTTTTAGAAAAGTCGCTTCATCCCAGTTAAACATGTCGACGAGGTCAGGGTTTTTGAAACTGTCACGACGGTGGAAATCATCTTGCTCCGTTATGTCGGCGTAGCGGTTCCATGGGCAAACCAATTGACAGTCGTCACAACCATAAATGCGGTTACCCATTGGCTTTCGAAACTCTTCAGGAATCACGCCATCGAACTCGATGGTGAGATAAGAGATACAACGCCTGGCATCGACAACTTTGTCTTCAACGATGGCTTGTGTTGGGCATGATGTAATGCATGCTTTGCATTTACCGCACTGATCAACGCTTGGCTCATCTACGGGTAGTGGTAAGTCGATAAGTAGTTCACCTAAAAAGAACCACGATCCACAGTCTTGATCTAAAATCAGGGAATGTTTCCCGGTCCAACCTAAGCCCGCTTTTTGGGCGAGAGGTCGCTCTAATATTGGTGCGGAATCAACGAAAGGTCGGTAACCATATTGACCAACCTCTTGTTCAATAAGTTTGCCGAGCTTATTTAGCTGCTTTCTGACGAGCTTGTGATAATCGCGCCCTAGTGCGTAGCGGCTAATATAGGCATGACTTTTATTCGCGAGGTTCGAAGCGAATTGAGCCTCTGGTGGCAGATAGTCCATCCGGACGCTGATAACACGAACGGTTCCCGGGAGTAGCTCATGGGGTCTAGCACGCATCATACCGTGACGAGCCATCCAATCCATTGAGCCGTGATAGCCTGCATCAAGCCATTTTTGTAGTGCTGCTTCATGTTCACTCAGATCAACGTCGCAGATCCCAACTTTTTGGAAGCCGAGTTCTTTTCCCCAAACTTTGATTTGTTGTGCGAGTTGTTCGTAGTTCATGTTAACCACCGGAATAAAGGGGGGCGGATCTTAACGGATCTCTGGCTTTGGTGCTACCCAGTTAGGTACGTTTTTGATGTTGTGAATACTGCTTATTGAAGTCATTTGCATATATTCTAAATCTAGGTCGATACTAAGATGATTAAGATACCGTTTATTGGATACTTTTTTCGCACATATGACATTTGAAAGCTTGTCTCTCAAAACCAACACGGTTTACTATTCCTGTTCTTTTGATTTTTATATAGTCAACGATCATTAGTTAGAGAAGCATCAATGAGCACGAAACAATTCAATTTAAAAGATGAGCATGAAACGGTTGCACTAGGCACCGCTCTGGCTCAGCTTTGTTCCCAGCAAACCACAATTTATCTGCATGGTGATTTGGGTGCAGGTAAAACAACCTTTAGTCGTGGTTTTGTCCGTGCTCTTGGTCATCAAGGTAACGTGAAAAGTCCAACTTATACTCTAGTCGAACCGTACCAGTTGGATCAGTGGCAAGTATATCACTTCGACCTTTATCGTCTTGCGGATCCTGAAGAGCTTGAGTTTATGGGGATTCGAGACTATTTCACAGACGATGCGATTTGCTTGGTTGAATGGCCTGAAAAAGGGCATGGCTTACTGCCACAACCGGATCTTGATGTAAACATTCGCTACCAAGGTGAGCAACGTGTAGCCGAACTAACAGCTAATAATGATTATGGTGTGCAGTTACTCAGTCGATTGGAGCTATGTTGAGTTTTTCAAATTTTAGAGTGGTGGCGACGTTTGTCGCCACTTTTCTCCTTCTCATCCCCAATTTAGCATTTGCTAACGTCGTTAAGAGTTTTCGAGTTTGGCCTTCACCTGATGAAACGCGTGTTGTCATCGATTTAGGCTCGGAAGCTGACTATTCCTATTTCTCTTTATCAGGGCCGGATCGCCTTGTCGTGGATTTAAAAAGCACGACGATGCAGGCCAAACTACCTGTTACTGTTACGGATAGCCCTGTTTTAAAACTGGTACGAAAAAGCTCGCCTCCAGAGAAGGGCACTTATCGTTTGGTGTTTGAACTAAAAAAGAGCGTTCAAGCGGAATTATTTAAATTAAGCCCAACACCAGGTGGGCAGTATGGTCACCGCTTGGTGATTGATTTACCGCACGGTAAGAAGGCATCGACCTCTAAACCGAGTAAGCCAGCGGCGGCCAGCAAAGACATGAGTTCAGTTCAACGAGCTCAAGAAGTGTTAATTGTTATCGACCCTGGTCACGGTGGGGAAGACCCTGGCTCTATTGGCCCTTCACGTCGTAAGTACGAGAAAGATGCGGTATTGAGTATCTCAAGAAAAATTGCTGCTCAGCTCGATGCGACTCCTGGTATTAAAACGCGCATGACTCGTACGGGAGATTATTTTGTAAACTTAAACCGTCGTGTCGCGATTGCTCGTGAAAATGATGCGCACTTGCTGATTTCCATTCACGCAGATGCGTTTACTTCACCGAAGCCTCGCGGTGGATCGGTCTTCGTACTAAATACTCGTCGTGCAAATACCGAAATTGCTCGTTGGGTCGAGAACCATGAGAAACAGTCTGAGTTATTGGGCGGCTCGGGTAATGCGTTCTTCACGAAGACAAAAGATCGTAACGTGAACCAAACTTTGTTGGACTTGCAGTTTAGTCATTCACAAAAAGAAGGCTATAAGCTGGCAACAGAAATCCTAGGTGAGATGGGACGTGTTGCGCACCTGCATAACACCAAACCGATCAACACCAGCCTTGCGGTTTTACGCTCTCCACAGATTCCGTCTGTGCTAGTGGAAACGGGCTTTATTTCTAACCCAACAGAAGAGCGTTTACTGTTTCAACGAGCGCACCAAGATAAGTTAGCTCAGGCTATCACTAAGGCGGTCGTCAAGTACTTAAAAGATAACCCACCAGAGGGTACGGTGTTCTCGCCTTCAGCGAAGCCAATGGTACATATTGTAAAGCGTGGCGAGTCATTATCGGTGATCGCGAACAAATATGGGCTTAGCTCTAAAGCGCTGATGTCGGCAAACAACTTGAAGTCGACAGGCTTGGCAATTGGTCAGAAGCTCAACATTCCTTCTGCTGGTACGATTAAAGTGCCAAGTAAACCGATTACTGTTGAGACAGAAACCATTACGCACAAGGTTAAGTCTGGTGAGTTCTTAGGTAAGATTGCGAATCACTATAAAGTGAAGGTTTCAGATATCCGCCGAGAGAATAACTTGAAGTCAGATACCTTGTGGGTAGGGCAAAAGTTGAAGATAACGGTCGCGGTAAAAGATAAACCGATTCGTAAGCACAAGGTTTCTCGGGGTGAGTTCCTTGGCAAAATAGCGTCCAAATACGGCGTTAGCGTATCGAGCATTCGTAAAGCGAATAACTTACGCTCTGATCAGCTAGCGGTTGGGCAAGTCCTGATCATTCCAAACAAGTAGGTGAGCTTCTAACTCATTATGACGATTAAAATTTTGCCAGCCAGACTTGCAAACCAAATCGCCGCAGGGGAAGTGGTCGAAAGACCTGCTTCTGTGATTAAAGAGCTGGTTGAAAATAGTCTTGATTCTGGCGCAACTCGAATCGATATCGATATCGAGAAAGGAGGCGCAAAGCTGATTCGTGTTCGTGATAACGGAAAAGGTATCGCGAAAGATGAACTCGGCTTAGCGCTCAGTCGTCATGCGACATCTAAGATACATACCTTAGATGATCTCGAAGCCATTATGAGTCTAGGTTTTCGCGGTGAAGCGTTAGCCAGTATTAGCTCAGTCTCGCGTTTGACGCTCACGTCGCGTCCTGCGGCACAAGAAGAAGCCTGGAGTGCCTACTCCGAAGGGCGTGATATGCAGGTGAAGCTTAAGCCAGCAGCTCACCCGATTGGCACTACCGTTGAGGTGTTGGACTTATTTTTTAATACTCCAGCGCGTCGCAAGTTTCTTCGTACGGAGAAAACCGAATTTGCTCATATTGATGAGTTATTGAAACGCATTGCGTTAAGCCGCTTTGATGTCACCATCAATGTGCGTCATAACGGCAAGATCATCCGTCAATATCGCGCGGCGAAAAATCAGCTTCAAACCGAAAAGCGTATTGCTGCTGTCTGCGGTAATGCGTTTGTGCGGCATATGCTCAGAATCGAGCTTGAGCATCAAGGGTTAAAGTTACATGGGTGGATTACCACACCAGAGGGAGCAAGGCAGCAAAGCGATTTACAATATTGCTATGTGAATGGCCGAATGATGCGTGACAAATTAATCAATCACGCGATTCGTCAAAGCTATGAAATGAGCTTAAAGCCAGATCAGTTTGCTGCGTATGTGCTCTTTATTGAGCTAGATCCGCACCAAGTAGATGTGAATGTTCACCCTGCTAAGCATGAAGTGCGTTTCCACCAAGCTCGTTTGGTGCATGATTTCATCTATCAAGCTTTGACGGATGCACTTTCACAAAGCGCTGTGATTGATAAACCACAGGTGAATGAATCGGCATTTCATCGCGTGGAACCGACTGAATCCGAAGAGATTGAGCATTCGCCAGAGCCTGAAAAAGTACAAGAGCCAGCATCTTCACCAGTACCAGAGCGGGTTTATCAAGCGATAGAGAGTACACCGGCTTATCCTGGACGCAGTGATTATGAAGTGAAGCCTCGTAATAGCGGTCCTAGTGAAACCTCCGTGCGAGAGGCGCGCGTAGTGGAGTCATTCAAACGTAATGATTGGGTGGAATCCAAACCTGCACCAAAGCCAAGTCACAGTAAAGAGCGCCACGTAGAACCAGCGCCAACTAAACAAGAAGTACGCGCTTATCACGAGCTGTTGAAAACGCTAGAGTTTGAGGCTCAGGCAGTCACTCCAATAGCGCCCCAAACGATAACTTCGCACACATCAATGCCATCGATTACTGCATTAGGCAAAGCGCTGATGGTGGTCGATGAACAATTTGTTTTGATGAGCAGTGACAGTGGGGCGGCGTTAGTCTCGTTACCTAGAGCAGAATTTTATCGTGTAAAAGGCCAGCTTTCTCCAAGCGATGGTGCACTCAAGGCACAACCTCTGCTTGTTCCTCTATCTATTAAGTTAGAGGCCGAATTAGTGAGACTGGCCCAAGATTATCAACAAGATTTGGCATTGCTTGGTATTCAATTGAAAGCGAGAAACGAGCACGCCTTAATGGTGATGGGCGTCCCAGCTCCGCTGCGTCAACAAAACTTACAAAATTTAGTACCAGATCTGTTATCTTACGCGCAATCTTGTGTGAACGAAGGTATAGCAGCGGCTCAGATGCTGTCTGAGTTGATAGATTGGCTCGCATTACAGGTCACGACAGTGAAGAGTCACTATACTTTTTCTGAAGCCATTCAAATTATTGCGGAACTTGAACAGCTAAGACATGGTCAATTGCCATTAGAAGATACAAAATTCGTATCCGCTGTTGATTTCTCTGCCACGATAGCCAAATTAAAACCATGACAGATAAACTACCTTTGGCGCTATTTTTAATGGGGCCAACTGCATCAGGCAAAACTGAGCTGGCGATTCGTCTTCGTCAAAAATTTCCGATTGAGATCATCAGTGTTGATTCTGCTTTGATCTACAAAGGGATGGATATCGGTACGGCGAAACCGGATGAAAAAGAGTTAAGTTTGGCGCCTCATCGCTTGATAGATATTTTGGATCCAAGTGAATCTTACTCTGTCGCCGACTTTCGTCGAGATGCATTGAAAGCGATGGATGATATTGTTGCAGAAGGAAAAATTCCACTTCTTGTGGGTGGAACAATGCTGTATTACAAGGCGTTACTTGAAGGTTTATCACCACTTCCTGCTGCAAATCCTGAAATTCGTCAGCAAATTGAACAAGAGGCATTGACTAAAGGTTGGTCAGTGTTGCACGATGAACTCAAAGAGGTTGATCCTGTGTCAGCCGCGAGAATCCATCCCAATGATCCCCAACGTTTATCTCGGGCATTGGAAGTTTTTCGCATTTCAGGTAAAACTTTGACTGAATTGACTCAAACGAAAGGTGAAAGCCTACCATACCGAGTCAAGCAGTTTGCAATAGCTCCCAAGGATAGGGCAGAGCTTCACCGTCGGATTGAACTCCGTTTCGAGAAGATGATGGAAGCGGGCTTTGAAGAAGAAATGAAAGCGTTACATTCGCGAAAAGATCTTCACCCCGATCTTCCTTCCATACGATGCGTCGGTTACCGACAGATGTGGGAGTATTTAGATGGGGAGTGTACACGTGACGAAGCGGTATTTCGTGGCGTATGCGCGACTCGTCAATTGGCCAAGCGTCAAATCACCTGGTTACGCAGCTGGGATGATTTAACTTGGTTGGATAGCGAGAACATTGAACAGGCATTAGAAACGATGTCGGAAGCAATAGCATCTGATTGACATAGCTGTGTATAATGTGATCGTTTTTGCGTGAACGCACTCTCAAAGGATCTGTTGTTGGCGGTTTTTATACTATGCTGCTAATTACTTAGAGTGCATTTTTGATTCGTTTAGCTCAGATGCAAAAGCCGTATCTTTTGCATTGCACCACTAGCTAAATAATTACAACTACAAATTAAATAAGGAAAATAAAAATGGCTAAGGGGCAATCTCTACAAGACCCATTTCTAAACGCGCTACGTCGTGAGCGTATCCCGGTATCTATCTACCTTGTGAATGGTATTAAACTACAAGGTCAGATCGAATCATTCGATCAATTTGTGATCCTGCTGAAGAATACTGTTAACCAAATGGTGTACAAGCACGCGATCTCAACAGTTGTGCCGGCTCGTCCAGTGAGCCATCACAGCGGTGAACGTCCACAAGGTGAGCGTCCACAAGAGAAATCAGAAGATTAATTCTTCATCGAGTATTTTTAAAATAAGGAGTTGATTGCTTGTTTGACCGTTATGAATCCGGTGAGCGAGCCGTACTTGTTCATATCAACTTCACGCAAGAAGGTGAATGGGAAGATCTGGCTGAGTTCGAAATGCTGGTTTCTTCTGCTGGGGTAAAGGCGCTACAAGTGGTAACTGGTAGTCGTCAATCCCCACACCCGAAATACTATGTCGGAGAGGGTAAGGCCCAAGAGATTGCTACAGCGGTACAATCAACGGGTGCCGAAATTGTGATTTTTAATCACGCCCTCTCTCCTGCCCAAGAACGTAACCTCGAAGCACTGTGCCAATGTCGAGTTCTCGACCGCACTGGTCTTATTCTCGATATCTTTGCTCAACGAGCTCGAACACACGAAGGTAAGCTACAGGTAGAGCTGGCTCAACTTCGTCATATCTCTACTCGTTTGATTCGTGGTTGGACGCACCTTGAAAGGCAGAAAGGTGGTATCGGTTTACGTGGCCCGGGTGAAACCCAGCTGGAAACCGACCGTCGCTTATTGCGTGACAGAATCAAAGCCATCCTGCGACGCTTAGACAAAGTAGCGAAGCAGCGTGAACAAGGGCGCCGCGCCCGAAATCGAGCTGAAATCCCAACGGTTTCACTTGTGGGTTACACCAACGCGGGTAAGTCGACACTCTTCAACCGTATTACAGAAGCTGGCGTGTACGCGGCTGATCAATTATTTGCTACTTTGGACCCGACTTTACGTAAGATAGAGTTAGCAGATGTTGGTCCTGCCATCTTGGCAGACACGGTTGGTTTTATTCGACATTTGCCACACGACTTGGTTGCGGCCTTCAAGGCAACCTTGCAGGAAACGCAAGAAGCTGACATTTTGTTACATGTTGTTGATGCCAGTGATGAGCGTTTTCGTGAGAATATTCAAGCTGTTCATGAAGTACTAGAAGAGATCGACGCGCATGAAGTGCCGACTCTGGTTGTCATGAACAAAATCGACAATCTAGATTCGCAGAAACCACGTATAGAACGAGACGAGGAAGGCGTACCTCGCGCAGTTTGGGTTTCAGCAATGGATGGGTTGGGCATTGATGTCCTGTTTGAGGCGCTGACGGAACGTCTGGCGTCACAAATGGTCGAGCATCAGTTGCGAATTCCTCCACAGTATCAAGGACGATTCCGTAGTACCTTCTTCCAAATGAAGTGTATTCAACGTGAGGAATATGACCAGGATGGTAACTTGTTGATCGATATTCGAATGCAGCAAGTAGATTGGTCTAGACTTGAAAAAAGAGAAGGGGCAGTTTTGACTGGCTTTATAGTCACTTAAAGGACTGCTACAGTATAACGTCATATCAAATGATGGAGCTTTCTAATGGCGTGGAATGAGCCTGGAAATAACAACGGCAACAATGGCCGCGATAATGACCCTTGGGGTAATAATAATCGTGGTGGCCAGCGTCCTGGTGGCCGAGATCAAGGTCCGCCAGATTTAGATGAAGTGTTCAACAAACTGAGTCAAAAGCTGGGCGGCAAGTTTGGTAAAAAAGGCGGCGGTGGTTCTCCAATCGGCGGCGGTGGTGGTAGTGCAATTGGCTTTGGCGTGATTGCTCTGATTGCTGTTGCAGTTTGGTTCTTCGCTGGTTTTTACACCATCGGTGAAGCAGAGCGTGGTGTTGTACTGCGTTTAGGTAAATACGATCGTATCGTAGACCCAGGTCTTAACTGGCGTCCTCGCTTTATTGATGAGTACGAAGCGGTAAACGTACAAGCGATTCGTTCACTACGTGCATCTGGTCTAATGCTGACCAAAGATGAAAACGTTGTAACAGTTGCGATGGATGTTCAGTACCGAGTGACTGACCCATACAAATACTTGTACCGTGTAACCAATGCAGACGACAGCTTGCGTCAAGCAACGGATTCTGCACTACGTGCAGTAATTGGTGACTCATTGATGGATAGCATTCTAACCAGTGGTCGTCAGCAAATTCGTCAAACTACGCAAGAAACACTGAACCAAATCATTGATAGCTATGATATGGGTCTGGTACTTGTTGATGTGAACTTCCAGTCTGCTCGTCCACCAGAGCAAGTGAAAGATGCGTTTGATGATGCAATCGCAGCACGTGAGGACGAAGAGCGTTTCATTCGTGAAGCTGAAGCATACAAGAACGAAATCTTGCCTAAGGCAACGGGTCGTGCAGAGCGTTTGAAGAAAGAAGCACAAGGTTACAATGAGCGTGTCACTAACGAGGCTCTTGGTCAGGTAGCACAGTTCGAAAAACTACTACCAGAATACCAAGCAGCGCCTGGTGTAACGCGTGATCGTCTGTACATTGACGCAATGGAAGAGGTGTACTCAAGTACTTCGAAAGTGTTGATTGACTCGGAATCAAGCGGCAATCTTCTTTACCTTCCAATCGATAAGTTGGCGGGACAAGAGGGCAAAGCAGATACCAAACGTAAATCGAAGTCATCTTCAACCTATGATCAAATTCAACTTGAGTCTGATCGTACACAAGAAGACACTTCGAACTCGCAGTCTCGTTCAACAGGTTCACGTCAAGGGAGATACTAAGAATGCGTAAGTTAATGATCCCTGTACTGGTAATCGCACTGGCATTAATGTTGATGTCTTTGTTTGTGATTCCGGAAGGTGAGCGCGGTATCGTGGTTCGATTTGGTCGTGTCTTGAAAGACAATAACGACATCACTCGAATTTACGAGCCTGGTCTGCATTTCAAGATGCCTTTGTTTGACCGTGTGAAACAACTTGATGCACGTATCCAAACAATGGATGGTCGTGCCGACCGTTTCGTAACGTCCGAGAAAAAAGACGTTATCATTGATACCTACGTGAAGTGGCGTATTGAAGATTTTGGTCGCTACTACCTCGCGACTGGCGGTGGTAACTCGCTAACGGCAGAGGCACTACTTGAGCGTAAAGTGACGGACGTGCTTCGTTCTGAAATCGGTGCTCGTGAAATCAAACAGATCGTATCTGGTCCACGTAACGATGATGTGCTACCAGAAGACGCAAGTGCCGATGTTGTCGCAACTGAAGCGGCTCGTGAGGCGCTTGAGATTGATGGTGAACGCGACCTAATCATGTCTGAAGTATTGAAAGACACGCGTGAAAGCGCAATGAAAGACTTGGGTGTTCGTGTCGTTGATTTCCGAATGAAGAAAATCAACCTGCCTGATGAAATCAGTGAGTCTATCTACCGTCGTATGCGTGCGGAGCGTGAGTCCGTAGCTCGTAAGCACCGTTCTCAAGGTCGTGAAAAAGCGGAAGTTATTCGTGCTCAAGCAGAACTAGAAGTAGCAACTATTCTAGCTGAAGCTGATAAAACTGCGCGTGTGACACGAGGTGAGGCGGATGCTGAAGCTGCGAAGATTTATGCTGAAGCGTACAACAAAGACCCTGAGTTCTTTAGCTTCCTACGCTCGCTACGTGCGTATGAGAAGTCCTTCAGCTCTAAGAGCGATATTCTGGTGCTTGATCCGAAGAGTGAGTTCTTCCAATACATGAACCAGTCGAAGGGCAGCATGGAGAAATAATCTCCGCGTCTTATTGAAATAAAAGGCTCCTTAGGGAGCCTTTTTTGTATCTGATGCTAAGTGCTAGCTCATCATGATGGCGATGACGGCTCCAGCAACTACTAGGCAGCCACCGATGCGTCGTAGCTGATTGTTGGGTTGTTCACTTAATTGAACCACCATATTCCGCCAACCGTTAGGAGCAATCAGTGGCCCAATGCCTTCCACGATCAAGACGAGCCCAATCGCCAACCATATGGATTCAGACATAGCGCTTTCCAGTCGAATAGAGAAAGCTAAATACTATCAGTGATATGCTGATTTCAAAATGAACAAAGCGGCAAGATGACATTCTGGTAGCGACTCTGTGAACAAAAAATGACTGCAAGAAGTGAGATTCGGTGCTAGAATCCATTTTTAACTAGCAATCAGACTTGGAAAGATGGGAAATAACGTAGTCGTTCTAGGCACCCAATGGGGTGACGAAGGTAAAGGTAAAATCGTAGACCTTTTAACTGAAGATGCAAAATACGTGGTACGCTACCAAGGCGGTCACAACGCAGGTCACACTCTCGTAATTGACGGTGAAAAAACCGTTCTTCACTTAATTCCATCAGGTATCCTTCGCGATAACGTAAAATGTGTTATCGGTAACGGTGTTGTACTATCACCTGAAGCTCTACTTAAAGAAATGAAGCCTCTTGAAGAGCGCGGTATTCCAGTACGCGAGCGTCTTTTCATTTCTGAAGCATGTCCGCTAATTCTTCCTTACCACGTTGCAATGGACCAAGCTCGCGAAATCGCTCGCGGTAAAAAAGCTATCGGTACTACTGGTCGTGGTATCGGTCCAGCATACGAAGATAAAGTTGCTCGTCGTGGTCTACGCGTTGGCGACCTATTCGATATGGCGACTTTCGCAGAGAAGCTAAAAGAAGTCATGGAGTTCCATAACTTCCAACTAGTTAACTTCTACAAAGCGGAGCCAGTAAGCTACGAAGAAGTACTTGAGCAAGCGAAAGGCTACGCTGAGCTACTAACTTCAATGGTTATCGACGTAACTGACGAACTAGACGCAGCACGTAAGCGCGGCGACAAGATCATGTTCGAAGGCGCACAAGGTACACTACTTGATATCGACCACGGTACTTACCCGTACGTAACGTCTTCTAACACGACAGCTGGTGGTGTTGCTGCAGGTTCTGGTTTTGGTCCTCGTCACATCGGTTACATCTTGGGTATCGCAAAAGCGTACTGTACTCGCGTTGGTGCTGGTCCATTCCCGACTGAACTATACGACGGTTTAGATAAGCAAGATCCAATTGGTAAGCACTTAGGTGAAGTTGGCCACGAGTTCGGTGCGACAACTGGTCGTCTACGTCGTACAGGTTGGTTCGATGCTGTTGCTATGCGTCGTGCAATCCAAATCAACTCTGTATCTGGTTTCTGTCTAACTAAACTAGACGTACTAGATGGTCTAGAAGAGCTAAAAATCTGTACTGGTTACAAGATGGAAGATGGCTCTGTGCTAGAAGTTTCTCCGATGGCTGCTGAAGCATTCGAAAAAGCAACGCCAATCTACGAAACAATGCCTGGTTGGTCTGAGAACACATTTGGTGCTAAGTCACTAGATGCTCTACCACAAGCCGCTCTTGACTACATCAAGCGTATTGAAGAGCTAACTGGCGTTCCAGTAGACATCATCTCTACAGGTCCTGACCGTAACGAAACTATCATCAAAGTTCACCCATTCGAAGCTTAATTGATAGCCGTTAAAGATTGCAAAAGCCGACCTTCTGGTCGGCTTTTTTGTATCTGAACAAAAACAGCGTGACTCTCATATGGCAAGCTTTTGCCGCTGAGCCTAAATCAGAGGCAAAAATTGTCTAAAGCTTAGCTGTTTTTTGCCGATAAGGTTATCAAGCAGAGGAGATCCTTCACCGATCTTTGGTTTCTTAGATACCTTAAGGGTACGTTTATGAAGTTACGAACAGTGGCTGCTTCACTGTTGTTGACCTTGGTTGCTACCACAGTGAAAGCCAATGTTGCTGATGTGGGGGCACCAGTTCCGATCTATACCGAAGCAGAGCTGATAAAGCTTATTGAGCAAAATAAGCACTTACAACGTGTGCGCGCTGATAACTGCCAGCTGGTGGAGGATATCGTAGCTCGTGCGACTCGAATTAACTTACCCGCTTATGAATTTCTGTACGGAGATATGTTGGCTTGGGGGGTGTGTGTCGAGCAAGATGTCGAACTGGGTCTTTACTACATCGAAAATGCAGCGCATCAGGGGTTACCAGCTGCACTAGAGCAGATTGGCCGATACTATTCGCGTGGCACTTTAGTACAGCAAGATAAAGAACGTGCAATTCCATATTTGCGAGAAGCTGCGTCAATGGGAAACCTAAACGCGCGTATTCATCTGGCCGAGTTGCTTTTACGTGATTATGGCAGTCCACTCGATTACGAAGATGCGTATCGTTGGTTATATAACTCTGTCACAGCAGATAAGCGGCAGCATAAGCGCATAACTGTATTGAGAAACGGCCTTGAACAGCGCATGCCACAAAACGTTATTGCTCGAGCTAAACGGCGAGACACCTTTTGGTAACGCTTCAATATTGCAAACAACTTCATACAACAAAGCCCACGTCACGTGGGCTTTGTTGTTTTCCCGATAGTTGGTAGCGCTTAAACCACTTTGTGTGGACCGAAGCATTCGTAATGGAATTGCTCTTCTGGTACGCCAAGCTCTAATAGCTGTTTCGCTACGTGCTGCATAAATCCTACAGGACCACAGAAGTATACCTGCACGTTATCTTGCTTTAATGCAGCTTCAATTTCATACAGATTGACAAAGCCCGTGAAGTGGAAGTCTTCGCCTAGCTTGTCTTCTGCCGTTGGTTGGTTATACCAAACGAGCGCGTTCATATTTTCTTTTTCTGCAACGAGTTGGTTTACGTGTTGCTTGAAAGCATGCTGTTGGCCATTTTCTGTTGCATGAACCCAAGTTACAGGTGCTTGATGTGCTGAGAGACTTTCTAGCATTGACAGCGTTGGAGTAAGTCCCACACCAGCAGAAATTAGAACAACGGGTGTTTGTGGTTCGGCATCCATAAAGAAATCACCGGCAGGGGCCGCAAGCTGCACTTTTTCGCCAATGTTCAGGCTATCGTGCAGGTAGTTCGACACTTTTCCGCCTTCTTCACGTTTTACTGAGATACGGTAGGTGTTCTCTTGGACCGCAGAAGACAGGCTATATTGGCGAATTTCTTGGTTTTCTAACTGGTCACTGTTGATGTAGATGCCAAGGTATTGTCCCGGTTTATACGGCGCCACTTTTTGGCCATCGGTTGGCTTGAACACAAAGCTGCAAATGTGCTCGCTCTCAATCTTTTTATCGACTAATTCAAATTCGCGTAGACCGCGCCAGCCGCCTTCCAAAGCTTCATTTTGTTGGTAAATTTGTTCTTCGCGCTGAATAAATACATTCGCAAGTACGCCGTAAGCCTCAGCCCAAGCATCCAACACTTCTTGACCTGGATTAAAAAGCTCATCGATTGTCGCAAGTAAATGCTTACCAACGATTTGGTACTGATCTTCTGTGATCAAAAAGCTCGTGTGCTTATGCGCAATTTTCTCTACTGCGCCAAGCAGAGCTGGCAAATTTTCAATATTGGCAGCATAGGCACAGATAGCGTTGAATAATGCTTCACGCTGATCGCCGTTACGCTGGTTACTCATGTTAAAAATATCTTTCAACTCAGGGTTATGAGTAAACATACGCTCGTAAAAGTGCGCGGTCAGTTTTGGTCCTGTTTCGGCGATGAGTGGTGCGGTCGCTTTGACGATCTCGATAGTTTGATTGCTGAGCATAAGGGCTTCCTACTTTAAGTTGTATTTATAATGCATGTTTAAAGTTGTATCTCAAATGTATCTTTCGATCAAGAAAAGATTTACACTTTTATCGATAGCTCAAGTTTGGGGTTTTAGCATCACCAGCGGGTTATTGAGTCGCACTTTGGGAGAGAATATGCAGTTAACTAGTTTCACTGATTATGCGTTGAGAACCTTAATTTTCTTGGCTTCGTTGCCGGAAGATGAGTTAACCAGCATTACCGAAGTGACGGATTTATTTGGTGTGTCGCGCAACCATATGGTTAAAGTTATCAATCGGTTAGGGCAGTTGGGTTATGTCCATACCGTGCGCGGAAAAAACGGTGGTATCCGGCTGATGAAGCCAGCGTCTGAAATCACAGTCGGTGGTGTTGTGCGCGATTTAGAGCCGTTAGATTTAGTCAACTGTGGTGTGGATTTTTGCCATATTACCCCTGCTTGCCGCCTCAAAGATAAATTGGCGAAAGCAAAAAGTGCCTTTCTGGCGGAGTTGGATGACTGCACGATTGAATCCTTGCTCAGTGACAATTCTGAACTTTTGATCTTGCTGGCTCGTCCTTAACTCATTTGCATGCCTAGAGTCGATCTCGATCATTCTTTTTTCAAAGCAATTCTGTAGCTTATCGAGAGACTCAGATATACTAGCCATATACCTTCCTTGCTAGATAGGCGTGCCTATGTCAGACAATATTCCAAACGATCCTTTTGCAGATCGTGAATCCAAAAATTACGAAAATCCAATTCCAAGCCGAGAGTTTATCATCGAGTTTCTAGAGCAAGCGGGCATTCCAATGAATCGTAACGACTTGTTTGAGGCACTAAAGCTTGAGGGCGAAGAGCAATACGAAGGGTTGCGTCGTCGGCTACGTGCGATGGAGCGAGATGGCCAACTGGTGTTTACCCGTCGTCAGTGCTATGCATTGCCTGAAAAACTTGAAATGGTGAAAGGTTACGTGATTGGTCATCGTGATGGCCATGGTTGGGTACGTCCAGAAGGCAGCGTCGGCAAGGATGATGATATTCTGTTACCGCACCATCAGATGAAGAACATCATCCACGGTGATTTTGTCTTAGTGCAACCGACAGACAACAGCAAGCGCGGCCGCCGTGAAGGACGTTTGGTGCGTGTGCTAGAGGAGCGCAATGATCAAATCGTTGGTCGTTTCTTCCTTGAATATGGATACTCCTATGTTGTCCCAGATGACTCGCGTATCAGCCAAGATATCCTGATCCCAAATGAGCACAAAGCGGGTGCACGCATGGGTAACGTAGTCGTAATTGAAATTACTGATCGTGGCTCACGCTCACGCGGCATGATGGGTAAAGTGGTTGAAGTCCTTGGTGAAAACATGGCACCAGGTATGGAAACACAAATTGCGATTCGTACACACCAAATCCCTCACGAATGGCCAGAAGCCGTCGATAAACAAATCGAAAACTTAGGCGAAGAAGTACCAGAAGAAGCGAAAGTTGGTCGTGTGGATCTACGTGATTTGCCACTAGTGACCATTGACGGCGAAGACGCACGAGACTTTGATGATGCCGTTTACTGTGAAAAGAACAAAGAAGGTGGTTGGCGTTTATGGGTAGCGATTGCTGACGTCAGTTACTACGTTCGTCCTGACTCTGCGTTGGACAAAGAAGCGATCAATCGTGGTAACTCAGTATATTTCCCTTCGCAAGTTGTGCCAATGTTGCCAGAAGTACTGTCGAACGGTCTATGTTCGCTTAACCCGCAAGTAGATCGCTTGTGTATGGTGTGCGAAATGACCATTTCCGATACAGGTAAGCTGTCTGGTTACAAGCATTACGAGGCGGTGATGAACTCGCACGCTCGTCTCACATATAGCAAAGTGAGCGCGATTCTAGAAGGGGATGAAGAACTACGTGAGCGCTACCAGCCGCTTGTTTCTCATCTAGAAGAGTTGCACAAGATGTACAAAGTGCTGAAAGAAGCACGAGATCAACGCGGTGCAATCGAATTTGAAACCGTTGAAACCAAATTTATTTTCAATGCGGAACGTAAAATCGAAAGCATTGAGCCAGTAATTCGTAATGACGCGCATAAGATCATCGAAGAATGTATGATTTTAGCCAACATTGCTTCGGCATCGCTGGTAGAAAAAGCGAAAGAGCCCGCGCTTTATCGTATCCACGAATCTCCAGGTGAATTACGCCTGCAAGGTTTCCGTGACTTCTTAAGTGAACTTGGTCTTGAGCTAAAAGGTGGTTTAGAGCCTTCACCAACGGACTATGCTGATCTCGCACGTCAAATCTCCGGGCGTCAAGATCAAGAGTTGATTCAGACCATGCTGCTACGCTCAATGAAGCAAGCGGTATACAACGCAGATAACGCGGGGCACTTTGGGTTGGCATTGAAACGCTATGCGCACTTTACGTCGCCAATTCGTCGTTACCCTGACTTGTTACTTCACCGTGCAATCAAGTATCTGATTGCTAAAGAAGAAGGTCGTAATCAAGATCGCTGGACACCAACAGGTGGCTATCATTACTCGTTTGACGACATGGATTTTTACGGCGAACAATGTTCGATGACAGAGCGCCGTGCTGATGATGCAACACGTGATGTTGCGGATTGGCTGAAGTGTGAATATATGCAAGACCACGTCGGTGACGAACTAGACGGTGTTATCGCTAATGTCACTAGCTTTGGCTTCTTTGTACGTTTAACGGATTTGCACATCGATGGTTTGGTACATATTTCTACCCTTGCGAACGACTACTATCAATTTGACCCGATTGGTCAACGACTTATTGGTGAAAGTTTCGGTAACATCTACCGCTTAGGTGATGCAGTAAAAGTAAAAGTACTGGCTGTTAACCTCGATGACAAGCAAATTGACTTTGAATTGGTCGAAACAAGTCGTAAGCTACGCGGCGAAGGTAAGACTGCGAAGAAACGCGCAGCGGAAGCAAAACGCAAAGCGAAAGATAAAAAACGCGCTGCGACTCGCTCTTCATCGAAAGAAGGTGGCGCGGCTCGTGCAATTCCTGCGATAGAGCCAACTAAACGCCCAGAAGAAACGGGCGCAACGAGTAAGCGTAATGGCCCAAAACGTGGTGACGCCCAAGGCAACGAGAAGCCTAAAGTGAAAAAAGCACGTAAAAAGAAGCCGCACAGTAAGCCGAAGAAAACCAAGCGCACTAAAAAAGAAGCGCAGTAGGTTGAAGCGCCAACTTAGTTCAAACTCGGTTGGCGCAGGCAATACGACCAGAACAACAGGTTAAACAATGAGTAACGAATTTATCTACGGCATTCACGCAGTGAAGGCGGTATTGGAGCGCGAACCAGAGCGTTTTATCGAGGCGTACGTTTTAAAAGGTCGTCAAGATGATCGCCTAATGCCAATCCTAAATGATCTTCAGGTTTGTGGTGTTTCTATTCAGCAGATGACACGTAAAACCTTGGATGACAAAGCACGCGGTGCAAATCACCAAGGCATCATCGCTCGTGTGAAACCAGCGAAGCAGCTGAATGAGAACGATATTGATGACATCCTTGCAAAGCACGAATCACCACTGCTCTTAGTGTTAGACGGCGTGACCGATCCACACAATCTTGGTGCGTGTTTACGTAACGCAGATGCGGCAGGTGCTGCGGCGATCATCGTACCGAAAGATCGTTCTGCGCCAATGAATGCGACGGTAAGTAAAGTCGCTTGTGGTGCAGCTGAAGTCGTACCATTGATCCGAGTGACTAACTTGGCTCGTACTATGCGTACATTGCAAGAGAAAGGCATCTGGTTTGTTGGTACTGCGGGTGAAGCAACGCACGACATCTACCAAGCCAAACTGACTGGACCTCTTGCTATCGTAATGGGGGCTGAAGGTGACGGTATGCGTCGTCTGACTCGTGAAACCTGCGACGATTTGATTAAGATCCCAATGGCTGGTAGCGTTTCAAGCTTGAACGTATCTGTGGCATCCGGCATCTGTTTGTTTGAGGCAGTTCGTCAGCGTATTGCTGCAAAGTAACGACGAAACAAACAGTTACTGTAGAATCAGACATAATGATAAAAACAAAGGATGGGGTGCCATCCTTTGTCGTTTTCACCGATTTATAAATAAAAATCCTCAGGGAAGTTATGACTCAACAAGACATTAAATTCATCGCCTTCGATCTAGATGGTACTTTGCTTGATAGCGTGCCAGATCTAGCTGTCGCGGCAGACCAAGCAGTACAGGCGCTTGGCTTTCCATCGGTTTCAGAAGAACAAGTTCGTGATTATGTGGGTAACGGCGCAGACGTGCTTATTGGTCGCTCATTAAGCCAAAGCCTGACCATCAACCCAGAGCTGAGTGAAGAGCTTCGTGCTAAAGCGCGTGTATTGTTTGATGACTACTACGAGCAAAGCGGTCACAAGCTAAGTCATCTTTACCCAACGGTAAAAGAGACACTAGCAGAGCTGCACAAAGCGGGCTTTGTTATGGCGTTGGTGACTAACAAACCTTCAAAGTTTGTGCCTGACGTTTTGGAAAAGCACGACATCGCAAAATACTTCGTTGATGTCCTTGGCGGTGATGCATTCCCAGAGAAAAAACCAAACCCAGTAGCATTGAACTGGCTAATGGAAAAGCACCAAATCCAACCAAGTGAAATGCTGATGGTTGGCGACTCGAAAAACGACATTCTCGCAGCAAAGAATGCAGGCTGTGCCTCATTTGGTCTGACATATGGTTACAACCACGGTGAACCTATTTCAGCATCAAATCCAGATTTCGTCGCTGACAGTTTGGCAGAATTATTGGACGTTGTAGCGGTTTCTGCATAACGGCTACAAAAGAGCTTCCAAAATACTCGTTAATGAGTACACTGAGTAAACCGTGCACCTATTACTGCACGGTTTTTTTCATTTAATTAGATTAAGAAGTCAAAGGAATCATTCTAATGAGCAAACCCATTGTATTGAGTGGTGTTCAACCTTCAGGTGAACTAAGTATCGGTAACTACTTGGGTGCTCTACGTCAATGGCAGCAGATGCAAGACGATTATGATTGCCAATATTGTGTGGTAGACCTTCACGCGATTACGGTTCGTCAGGACCCTAAAGCGCTGCATGAAGCAACTCTAGACGCACTGGCAATTTGTCTGGCAGTTGGTGTTGACCCGAAGAAGAGCACGCTATTTGTTCAGTCACATGTACCAGAGCATGCTCAATTAGGTTGGCTTCTTAACTGCTACACTCAAATGGGTGAGCTGAGCCGTATGACTCAGTTTAAAGACAAATCGGCACGTTACGCGAATGACGTAAACGTCGGTCTATTTGACTACCCGGTGTTGATGGCGGCTGACATTTTGCTTTACGGTGCACACCAAGTACCTGTAGGCAGTGACCAGAAGCAACATCTAGAATTAGCGCGCGATATCGCAACGCGTTTCAACAATATTTACTCGCCAGAGCAGCCAATCTTCCAAGTTCCAGAGCCTTACATTCCGACAGTAAATGCGCGTGTAATGAGCCTTCAAGACGCAACGAAGAAGATGTCTAAATCTGATGACAACCGTAAGAACGTTATCACGCTGCTGGAAGAGCCTAAGTCGATCCTTAAGAAGATCAACAAAGCGCAAACCGATACCGAAACGCCGCCAAGTATCCGTCATGATATCGAGAACAAGGCGGGCATTGCTAACCTAATGGGTCTGTACTCTGCGGCGACAGGCATGAGCTTCGAAGAGATTGAAGCGAAGTACCAAGGCGTAGAAATGTATGGCCCATTTAAGAAAGATGTTGGTGAGGCAGTTGTAGCAATGCTTGAGCCAATTCAAGCAGAATATCACCGTATTCGCGCTGATCGTGCTTACATGGACGAGGTAATGCAGCAAGGCGCTGAGAAAGCCTCGGCACGAGCGGCTGAAACGCTTAAGAAAGCATACGAAGCAGTAGGTTTTGTAGCTCGCCCATAGTTGCTAAGAACGAATACGAAAAGCTCCACTTTGGTGGAGCTTTTTTTATGCCTGTATTACTGAAATGGCGTGTCTTTCATACAGCGTTCCATGTCGTAATATTCAACACGTCCTCGAGCTCCTAGAAAGGCAGACTTCACAACCATGCCTCTATCAATGAAGTAACTAAGCTGTACGCATGATATATCGTAGCTGAGTTCTTTAATTCTCGCTGGAATCCAGTAGGTTCCTGGCGTTCTTAGACGCTGAGTAAAGGTAATAACACCCTCGTCACTGACTTCTAGCTCTTCAATACCATCCAGTTCATTTTTGGCTGATTCGATGATGTCTTGATTCGCCGTAGGTTGAAGTGGCTCACTGGCGGTCAACTGACACCCCGCTATCAAGCCAAGTAGGGAGATAGCTAGCACACTGCGTTGAATTGTTTTCATTTGTCGTTCCTGGGTTTACAGCTAATGAGATCTTATTGTCTCGCGCAGGTGTTATATCTTTTGTGTATGTTTTTGGCTAGTGAGTAATGAAAAGTTATTGAATAAATCATGAAAACTTTGAAGTATGAGGGGCCTGTATAAGAGAGAACGAAGCGAGTAATAGATTCTTGGGCTTGAACAGTGATGCAAGTGAAAATTAAAGCATTCTAAATTAGTGACTAATTATATTTTTTATTTGTAACGGAACGGTTGGGTTAATAAGCAACTCAACAAGTGATGTATTTTCTACTCCTTAACATGAAGTGAAAAAGTAAACTGAGTAATCAATCTAAATTCTGACTTGTTTATCAATAGCGCTCTGTATTTATTACAAAAAATGTTTGAATGGGATGCTCTGGCATATTTTCTTATATTCACATGTGATTCATTTCACGGCTTTAATTACTCATTCTTATTTATTTCATAAATAAACCTGATAGTAGACGCAAATGGCAGGCTCTAACCAGAGCTAAGTTTGCATTTACATAAATATCAGGTATGACAATGGACACGTTAATCAAACCCTCAATACTCGCATTAACCATCGCCAGTGCACTTAGTGCAAACGCGAACGCAGAGATTATTATTTCCCAATACGTAGAAGGCGGCGCTTATAATAAAGCGGTAGAGATCGCTAATACGGGTGATACTGCGGTGACACTCACTGGCTACGAGTTGGCGAAATCATCAAACGGTGGTGGTACTTGGGGTAGCACATTCGACCTTAGCCAAGTGACGCTACAAGCTAACCAAGTGTATGTACTGGCGCATGGTGATGCGAGCGATACCATCAAAGCTGTCTCGGATATCATAGATAAAAGCGTTGCGAACTTTAACGGTGACGACCCGCTCGCACTGCTTAAAGATGGTGAAGTGCACGACATCATCGGTGTGATGGGTGACGTAGATTTTGGTAAAGACACCACATTAGTTCGTAACAGTGATGCACTAACCCCTTCTGCTACTTATGATGCATCTCAGTGGACGGCATTTGAGAAAGACAACATTGACGGCCTTGGTGAGCTAAATGCGACTGAGCCACCAGCACCATTCGCTTGTGAAGTCGACGGTCAGCAACCTAACTTCACTACCATCCAAGATATTCAAGGTGAAGGCGATACGTCTCCATTCATTGATGGTTACCCATACATTACTGACGAAGATCATTTCGTAACGGGTGTCGTGACTGCTGTTACCACTGGCCTAACCAAAGGTTTCTACCTACAAGCATTAGAAAGCGACAACAACGACAAGACCTCAGAAGGCTTGTTCATTCATACTGACGCGGCAGACACGGCGCTGAAAGCTGGTGACGTTGTTTGTGTGAAAGGTAAAGTTCAAGAGTATTACAGCAATACTCAGCTTGCTTCTGATGCTAACAGCTATGTGAAAACAGGCACCTCTGAAACCCCTCGAGTTACCGATCTTGTTATCAAAGAAGGTGAGACACTACGTGATGCGCTTGAGCGTCATGAAGGGATGCAAGTTGAGTTGACCTCGGCAAGTGACTTGTTTGTAACTCGAAACTTCTCTTACGACTACGATTCACGTCGTAACAATATGATGCTCTCTCATGAAGCGCCATTGTTAAAGCCGACTCAATTACACGCGGCAGAGAGCGATGCAGCCGTTGAGCTAGCAAAAGACAACGCAGCGAACCGCGTATACCTAGAATCAGATGGCAAAGCACCAAACGGACAAATCCCATACTACCCAGATTTTGCTAAAGATGCAGACCAAAATGGCTCTTCAGAGCAGCACATTCGCCTAGGCTCTCGTGTCGAAGGCCTGCAAGGTGTTGTGGCTTACAGCTACAACGAGTACCGCCTAATTGCGACCAATGAAGTTGATAGCAGCAACTTTGTCACGTCAGGTGATGACTTTAACGTTGCGCGTAAAGCGGCGCCAGCCATAGCCGATTCTGATTTACGAGTAGCGAGCTTCAACGTTCTTAACTACTTCACTTCAGTTGCTGACAGCGGGCACGACAACCCAACCGGGCAAAATCGTGGCGCGACAAACCTTGATGAGTTCTTGATCCAGCAAGCGAAAATAGTTTCAGCGATGAATAAGATGGACGCGGACATCATTGGCTTGATGGAAGTGGAAAATAACGGCTTTGGTGATGGTAGTGCTATCCAAAACTTGGTTGATGCTTTAAACGCTGAGATTGATGACGTGGAAGATCATTACACGTATGTCGAAATCGAAGAGCAAGACAAATACCAAGACGAATACTTTGGCAGTGATGCGATCATGGTGGCGATCTTATATCGTGCTAACGCAGTAACACCAAAAGAAGCAGCAAAAGTCATTGTGACGCCAGAGCAACACATTGCAGAGAACACCATTACTCGTAAAGAGGGCACTGAAAGTAACCCTGCATACGACAAATATCAACGCCACAGTCTACTTCAGACCTTTACGGTGAAAGAGACGGGTGAAGATTTGTCTATTGTCGTAAACCACTTTAAGTCGAAAGGCTCTGAGTGTATTGAAGAGTGGATTGCCGGTGTAGAAGATTCTGAGCCAGCGGATCTGCAAGGCAACTGTAACAACTTCCGCGTTTCTGCTGCGCACGCAGTGGGTGAAGCGTTGAAAGAGGTGAAAGGCGATGTATTGCTCATGGGCGACCTCAATGCTTATGGCATGGAAGACCCACTTCTGACACTGACTGATTACTCGAAAGAGAAATACGGCCGTGACATTTATACTGCTGCTTACACAACCATTGGTGATGGTGAACTTCAAGTAGAGAAGACCAAAATTGAAAAAGGTTACGGTCTGCACAACTTAAACACGTTGCTGCACGGCACTGATACGTTTTCTTACACCTATTCGGGCGAGCTGGGTAATTTGGACCACGCATTGGCAAGCAGTAGCCTAGCGCAAAAAGTGGTAGCAATTGAAGATTGGCACATCAACTCACTAGAGAGTAACTTGTTCGAATACAGCAGCAAGTACACAGGTGATATGCCGAAGTACAAAGATGCGTTCTCTGCCTCTGACCACGATCCAGTGATCATCGCGATTGATTTACCAGATGATGACATCGATTTACCGAAAGCAGGTGACAACTTAGCCGTCGATGTCCGTTTACCACCAACGGCGGTTGTGGGCGATATTGTTACGGTGAACTTAACGCCATCCACACAAGCGGCTGCGGCAAGCAGCGATACGAAAGCTTACTCGGCTAGCCAAACTTTAGTTCAAGCTGATATTGATGCGCGTAGCGTGAATATTGAGTTTGAACAAACGCCAGAGCAAGGTAATTATCAGTTAGAAGAGAAAGTGACTGACTCGACAGGTAATATCGTGAAGTTTAGCTCTGTTCGTGATGTTTCAATGACGCAAACTGAAGCTGGAACAGAAGGGTCGAAGGATTCAGATGGTGGTTCGTTTGGTTTTGGTGCTCTATTTGCGCTGCTAGGTCTTGGCTTATTCCGTCGTCGCCGCTAAGCGAATTTACTTCCTGACAAACAGTTCCTAAATAGCTGTAAAGACCAAAGGCCAGCCTATGCTGGCCTTTATGTTCAGAAAAAATATAGAAATGGATAATCATATTGACGTATTAGTTACCAAGTTTGGGTATACTTTTTCAGCAGAGCAAAGGGTGAGACTACTAAATGGACATTAGCTATCGTCAGCTCAAAGCTTTTATCGCCTTGGCTGAGGAACAAAATTTTACTTATGCCGCTGAAAAGGTGCACATCACCCAGTCTGCGTTGAGCCAGATGATGAAAAAGCTGACCCAGCAACTTGCCAGCGAACTCTATCAGCGCCAAGGCAGGAAAATCATCCTCACCGAAGCGGGCGAGCAGTTGTATCAGGAAGCGCGATTTATCGTTAATCGCTTGGATAAACTAGTTCAGCAAAACAAAGACCGCCAGCACGGCTACAACAAGTCGCTGGTGGTTTCGTCGCTATATACGTTGTGTGCATCCTTAGCGCCGAAAACCCTCAATGACCTGAAAAAGCGCTATCCAGATTTTACTTTTCGCTTAATTGAAGAACGGGTTGATGACATTACCCATTCAGTACTACAAGGGCAGGCAGACATCGGCATCAACACCAATCCGAATCACCCAGAATTGAACTTTGATTTACTGTTTCGCGATTACCTGTGCTTTGTTTGCCGGCAAGACCATCCGCTCGCCGAGCATAAGCAAGTCAGTTGGGAACAAGCGCATCAATACGCGTCGATTGGTGTCAGCCCCGGGAACAGTTTACGCACACTTGCCGACGAAGCGTTTCAACGCATTGGTTTAACCTATGATCCGGAGTTGAGCGCTTCGCATACCTCAACGCTATTAGGGATGATTTCCAGCGGACTAGGTTCGACGATTCTGTCTTCCACTATCGGTGAGTTGAGCAACAACGTGGAAGTTCGCTTTATTCCGATTGTTCAACCGGTTCAGTACCGCTCAGTAGGGCTCATTACACGTAAAGAAACTCATCGAGAGTTAGTCGATGAGTTCAGTTTGATTTTGAAAAAGCATGTCAGCGACTGGGGCTTTGCTGAGTTTATCCCCAGTCGTTAAGCGACGTTACATTGGCCCGACGGGTAAACCTGTCAGCATGTAAATCAGGAATAGCCCGCCCCAAACACTAAATAGCACCAGAGCGTATGGCACCATCATCGCGAGGAAAGTACCAAATTTCACTTGCGGATTATATTTGGCGATCAGCGCCAGTACCATCGGAATATATGGATTGGTCGGTGAAATGATGTTGGTGGTGGAGTCGGCAATACGATAGCCCATTTGCGTAATTTGCGGGTCTACGCCAAGTAACATAAAGAGTGGGATAAATACCGGGGCCATGATCGCCCATTGCGCCGAACCACTAAACACAATCATGTTCATCACGCCAGCAAGCATCATAAACAGCGCCATCATCGCCAGCTTTGGCATCTCGACAGACGAAATCCATTCCGCACCATTCACCGCAATAAAGATAGCTAAATTAGACCACTTAAACCAAGCAATGAACTGGGCAATCACAAATACCAAGACAATGTAGCCGCCAACGCCTTTGAGCGCTTTGGACATCAAGTCAGGAATATCACTGGCTTGTTTGATCGTACCCGCTTTGACGCCGTAAACCACCGCATTCATAAAGAAGAATGCCATGATGATCGGGATAATCCCTTTTAGGAAAGGTGAAGGTACCAAACCGCCGTCTGCATTACGTAGAGGTGAATCGGCTGGCAGCAGGGCGGCCAAAAGCAAAGCGATAAACACCAAAGACGCTGCTCCAGCCCATTTCAACGCACTCTTTTGCTTAGTGGTAATTTCAAAAGACGGTTCACTATCGGCGTGGTTGGTTGTCACTTTATGCGCGAATTTAGGCTCGATGTATTTGTCGGTGATGAGCGTCCCTGTGACGACTAAAATCGGAACGGAAAGCAACATAAAGTACCAGTTTGCTGCCGGGCTAACTTCGACGTGTTCAACGATGGCAGACGCTTCGGTTGAAATACCGGAAAGTAATACATCGGTGCCAGCAATAAATAGGTTGGCGGTAAACCCAGCCGCGACCGCGACAAAACCTGCGGCGATGCCGACAATTGGGTTGCGGTTGGTTGCCGCAAAAATCAGACCTGCGAGAGGGGGAACCAAAATGAACGCAGCGTCTGAGACGAGGTTACCGATGATACCAGTGACGAAAATCGACGCGGTGACAAACTGACGCGGCGCGTTGAGCAATGATTGCTTGATTGCACTGTCGGCCAAGCCTACTTCTTGCAATAGCCCCACCGCTAGCATCATACATAAGACCAATCCGAGTGGTTTAAACGAGACGAAGTTATTCACCGTCGATTGCAGGATGTAAACCAGACCTTCACCACTGATTAGGCTCTTAACGTGCACTACTTCACCCGTAGATGGATGGGTCACGCCGCCGCCAATAAACGAGAATAGGCAAGAGAGCAGCATGACGCTGAGGCACAGGAAGATAAACAGATAGAAGGGATGAGGGACTTTATCGCCCAGTCGCTCAATGCGGTCGATCATTGACGCGCCTGAACTCGATTTTTGCGTAATTGCAGTCGACATTGTTAGAACACTCCTTTGTGTAAAAAGGGGAGTCACTTCCCCTCATTTGTTGTTATTGCTGTTCAATCAAATTGATAAAGTAAGCGGCGCCAATCGGCAGCAGCCGGTCGTTAAAGTCGTAGGCTTTGTTGTGCAGGCCAACGCTGCATCCTTGCTCCTCAGTGCCGTTGCCGATAAAGCCGTAGCAACCCGGTACTTTGTTGAGGAAAAAGGCGAAGTCTTCGCTGGTTAGCATAGCTTCACAGCTTGGGTTAACGCGCTCAGCTCCAACGGTTTGAGCCGCTGCGTCGATCGCTCGCCGAGTTTCGTTTTCGGTGTTAACCGTCGGTGGGTGAGAAATTGGTCCGAGTTTAAATTCTGCTTGCATCCCGTGCGCCTTGGCGCTGTGAGCTACTAGTTGCTCGAGTCGTTCAACCAAGCTATCTCGTGTTTGTTGAGACAAAGTACGGAACGTACCGCTCATATGAGCTTGGTCGGCGATGGCGTTGGTTGTTTCTCCACAATGCAGCTGTGTGACCGAAACCACTAGTGGATCAAACGGGTCGTAGTTGCGGCTGACCATGCCTTGAATACCTTGGTAAATATGGGTCGCGACAAGCAATGGATCTTGGGTTGTGTGTGGTAAGCCAGCATGACCACTTTTTCCGTCGACAGTGACAAACAGACGGTCAGAGCTCGCCATTATTGGCCCCGTCTTAAATGCGAAATGCCCTTCAGGAATGCCCGGCATATTGTGCAGAGCGTAGCATTCGTCGATCGGGAAGCGCTCTAACACGCCGTCGGTGATCATGGTCTCGGCGCCACCGCGACCTTCTTCTGCCGGTTGGAATATCAGCACCGCTTTGCCTGCAAAGTTACGCGACCGGGCCAAGTAGCGCGCAGCGAGTAGCAACATAGTGGTGTGACCGTCATGGCCACAGGCGTGCATTTTACCGTCGTGGCACGAACGGTGGGCAAATGTGTTGGCTTCATGGATGGGTAGCGCGTCCATGTCGGCGCGAAGACCGATGCTCTTTCCGTCCCCGATCGAGCCGTGAATCACACCCACCACGCCCGTTTTGGCGAAATCAGTACAGATTTCATCGACGCCGTACTTTTCGAGCTCGGCAACCACTAACGCTTGAGTGTTATTTTCTTCAAAACCTAATTCTGGTTGCTTATGAATGGCATGACGGATACTAATCGCGTCGGCTAACCAAGGTTCTAAGACTTCAATAATGTTCATACATCTCCCCTTTAATTGAGAGTGATTTAACACTATTGAAACAATTCAAACAAACCGGATTTCTACTGAAACTATTAGCGTTGCTAATAGTTGCTTGGAGAGAGGTTAAACTAAAAGCCGCCCAATACTGAGCGGCTTGAATGACGATTACATCCCATAGGTAAATGGTTTACCGAGCGGCAGCATGTCCTGATGCACTGGTGCTAATGCGCTCGCGTAGCAGCTGAGCAGTTTCAAAGTGTATTGAGTGCGAGCGACAAAGTCACTGTCATCGCTGTGCGCCTCTTGATCAATGAGTTTATCACTGTCACGTACAATGAGATGGTCAGGCAAAAAGCACACATGGTTATTTTTGCTGCCAGTCATGCGTAATTCGCTGATCGGGTAAACACCGTTGATACTGACGCTAACACTCACCAATAGTGCTGGTTTATGTGCCAGTTCGTTTGCGGTCGTCAGCAATAGGAAGTTTTTCAGCGCTGGGGTCGCCATCCCGTGCCATTCCGGTGTGATAAAGACAAACGCGTCAGACTCTTTCAGTTTTTGCGCGATTGGCGTCCAGACACCCCACTCTTCGCTACCTTGCCAAACGCCTTCATTCCAAAATGGCAGGTTCAGTTCATGCAGATCGAGGATTTCCACTTGATCGAATTCTTGCAAACCGTGCTGTTTGATAAAACGAGCTACGTTGAGACTTTGTGAATTTGCCCTTTGGCTGCCAGAGACAATCGTTAGTTTCATAATCATTTCCTTTTGAATTTTATATCTTGTTTATTGGAGTTATGCATTTGCAGCTTTAGGACTATGGGAGGCCAAAAAGATCGAAACCAGTATTGCTCCTGCACCTAACAATTGCAGTGGTGTGAGTATTTCATCTAAAAATACGTAGCCCAACACGCTCGCCGAGACGCTACTCAGAAATCCTAGAAACGCGACGTTTGTTGCAGGAAGACGCTCGATTCCTTTAAACCACAGTGCGTAAGCGAGTACCGCACCCACTATGGTTAGGTAGCTGTATCCGGCCAAGTTTTTTAGCGAAATGGTCTCCGGTAGACCTTCAAACCATAGCGCTGCAGGTAATAAAAGGATGCCTCCGACGAGGAGTTGCCAGCCAGTGAACGCCAATGTCGACATATCCTTCGGACGTCCCCAGTATTTGGTTAGCACCACGCCACTTGCCATGCTTAATGTGCCTAGTACCGCCAGAGCAATTCCTTGCGCGCTGATCTGCACCGTTTCGTTGATGACGATAAGCGCTACACCGAGCACACCGAATATTGCTGCGATGCAGTGGCTCAAAGCGATCTTAC
This sequence comes from Vibrio sp. YT-17, assembly GCF_033337375.1. Taxonomy (NCBI): domain Bacteria; kingdom Pseudomonadati; phylum Pseudomonadota; class Gammaproteobacteria; order Vibrionales; family Vibrionaceae; genus Vibrio; species Vibrio sp. YT-17. Next base: position 24,743 of record NZ_JAWOQP010000027.1, on the reverse strand, counting down.
TTTTTAATACCAGCCCACTGAGCAGCATCACGATGATCGGTTGGCTCGACATGACCAGTGCCGCGGTTCCTCCAGGTAGGTAACTTGCAGCAAAAAACAGGCAGTAAAAGAACAGTCCGATGTTGAGCACTCCAAGGCATGCGAGTTTTCCCCACCATTGCTGGTTCGGAAAGCACCGCGTATAAGCGATGAGTAATAATCCCGCCGGAAGTGCGCGTATCGCAGACGCGAGTAGGGGACTATCTGCGGGTAGCAACTCAGTAGTGACGATGTAGGTGCTGCCCCAAACGATGGGAGCAATCGCGGTGAGCAGTATTGCTTGAATCCTTTCTGCGTTGGTCATGATACCTCCTGTAAAAGTATCTTTTGTGAAAGATTGTTTTTTAAAAGTAATGGCGTTTTTTCTTTTGGTCAAGTATCTTTTTGAAAAGATTTTTAGTTGGTGATGATAATGGGGATGATGTAATGGACGGTGTAGATAAGATTCTTCAGCAGTGGCAGCAAGCACGACCTGACTTAGATTGTTCTTCGATGGGCGTGGTTGGGCGCATTCGTCGCGCGGCAAACTTCTGGGAACAGGTCCATGGCCAAGTGTGCGGTGATGCTGGGATCAGCGCAATTGAGTTCGATATTCTGGCCACGCTAAGACGTAGCATAGACCCCGTCACGCCGACAACGTTGTACAAAACGTTGATGATTTCGTCTGGTGCAGTGAGTACACGCTTAGAAGGCTTGGTACAAAAAGGTTGGGTGCACCGCGTAGCGAGCGAAAGCGACCGCAGAAGTAATCGAGTGACATTGACGGAAGACGGTGTTGCCTTTTTAGATCAGGTGCTTGAAGCGCATGTCGCGAGCATGGAACAGCACTTAACTTGTCTCGACTCTGAAGAAAGAAATGCGTTGGAAAGCCTGCTGAGTAAGTTCCTGCAAGCCGAGGTGGAATAACTGATCGTACTTGCGTTTAGATAAAAAGGCGGCACAATACTCGCTTTCAGGTTTCCACGATGTAGTCCCATGCTGTTAATTATCGATAATTATGATTCGTTTACCTACAACCTTTACCAATACTTCTGCGAGCTTGGTGCAGACGTAAAGGTGGTGCGTAACGATGAAATCGATATCCAAGGCATTGAGGCGCTCAACCCAACTCATTTGGTGATCTCGCCAGGGCCATGTACGCCGAACGAAGCAGGTATTTCACTGAAAGCGATAGAACACTTCGCTGGTAAGCTTCCAATATTGGGTGTTTGCCTTGGTCACCAAGCGATAGCGCAAGTGTTTGGGGGCGAAGTGGTACGTGCACGACAAGTGATGCACGGTAAGACCTCACCGATTCGTCATAACGGTCGTAGTGTGTTTAAAAATCTGAATAACCCACTCACGGTAACCCGTTATCACTCTCTTGTGGTGAAAAACGGTACTTTACCCGACGTGTTTGAACTGACCGCATGGACAGAACTGCCTGACGGAAGCATGGATGAAATAATGGGTTACCAACATAAAACCTTGCCAATTGATGCGGTGCAGTTCCACCCAGAATCAATCAAAACTGAGCAAGGTCACGAGTTGCTTGCGAACTTTTTAGCACGCAAAGCGATCTGATCGCGATCACTTTTCTTAACAAATCATTCATCTTTTTGCTGAGGTGAGCGGATTGCAAAACTATGCGATTCTCTCGAGTCTCTTTGTCTATTCATGTCTTTTTAAACCTTCTATCCCCTGTATTACATAACATTTATAAAAAATCACTTCTCTATTTTACTTTCTTGATGCATAAATAGTCATAAGCAGTGATTAATGGAAGTTACTTTCGAGAACGAAAAGAATAAATCACTATTGAAATGGTTAATTAAATGTAAATACAATGCCGCAATAGCTTAAATGCAAAACATTATTTGCTGGCAAAGAGAGCCGGTTAAATTCGCTTATCTGCTACGCATGCGGTATCAAGAAGGAATGTGCAATGACAACGGAAATTAAAGTAGAGCGCGGTTTATTCGATGAGGTAATGGTACCTTGCTATAACCCGATGGAAATGATCCCTGTTAAAGGTGAAGGTTCACGTGTTTGGGATCAGGAAGGTAATGAATACATCGACTTTGCTGGTGGTATTGCAGTGAGCTGTCTTGGCCATTGTCATCCAGTAATGGTAAACGCACTAACAGAGCAAGCTAACAAGCTTTGGCACTTAAGTAACGTTATGACGAACGAACCAGCCCTTCGTCTGGCGAAAAAGCTAACAGAAGTGAGTTTTGCTGAGCGAGTGTTCTTTGCTAACTCTGGCGCAGAAGCAAACGAAGCCGCTTTGAAGCTGGCACGTCGTTATGCAGCAGACGTTCATGGCACTGAGAAATCTGAAATCATTGCATTCAAACAAGGTTTCCACGGTCGTACATTCTTTACCGTAACGGTTGGTGGCCAAGCGGCATACTCTGACGGCTTCGGTCCTAAGCCAGGCGACGTGACACACCTTCCTTACAACGATATCGAAGCTTTACAAGCACACATGTCTGATCGTACTTGTGCGGTCATGATGGAGCCATTACAAGGTGAAGGCGGCATCGTGCCACCAACGCCTGAGTTCGCTCAAGCGGTTCGCGAGCTGTGTGACAAACACAACGCCTTACTGATCTTCGATGAAGTGCAAACTGGTAATGGCCGAACAGGTAACTTCTACGCTTACCAAGGTTTAGGTATCACGCCAGATATTCTAAGTACTGCGAAATCACTTGGTGGCGGTTTCCCAATCGGTGCAATGCTAACGACAGCAAAATTGGCAGAGCACATGAAAGTGGGCACTCACGGTTCTACATATGGCGGTAACCCACTAGCGTGTGCGGTTGCAGAAGCGGTTGTAAATGAAGTCACTAAGCCAGAGGTTTTGGCTGGTGTACTAGAACGCGAAGCAATGTTCCGTGAAGGTCTAGAGAAGATCAACGCGAAGTACAACATCTTCTCAGAAGTGCGCGGTCAAGGCCTATTACTTGGCGCTGCACTAAATGAAGAATGGCAAGGCCGTGCGCGTGACGTGCTGGTTGCTGCAGGTAAACAAGGTCTCATGGTATTGGTTGCGGGTGCCAATGTCGTACGTTTCACACCATCACTCGTTATCACACAACAAGAAATTGAAGAAGGCTTGGCGAAACTGGATAAAGCGATCGCGACTTTAGTTTAAGCGCGATATCAGTTTAAACGTCAACGCAGACACCCCCGTCAAGGATCTCTGATGGGGGAATTGTTCCTACAATATAGTTAGGATCTTCTTGCATCTGGAGGGAGTATTGATGCTAGTAGTTCGCCCTATCGCGATGTCGGATTACGACGCACTGCACACTTGTGCGGTGGAGTCTGGTCACGGATTTACATCTCTACCGGTTAACGAAGAACTGTTAACCAATCGAATCAAACATTCAGAGTACAGCTTTGGTAAGCCAGATGTGGCAGAACCAGGCGATGAAGGCTACCTGATGGTTGGCTTTGACTCTGAAACGGGTGAGGTTGCGGGTACCACCGGAATCGAAGCATCTATCGGCTGGGATGTCCCATTTTACTCATATCACATTAGTAAAGTTGTGCACTCGTCGCCAAAGCTTGGCGTTAACAACGTCGTTAAACTGCTTACTTTTGGTAATAACTACACGGGTAACAGCGAAATTTGTACCTTGTTCTTGCGTGAGAAATTCCGCCAAGGTCTGAATGGTCGTCTAATGTCGAAGTGTCGTTTCCTAATGATGGCAGAGCACCCAGAGCGCTTCTCTGAAACGATCTTTGCGGAGATGCGTGGCGTTTCAGACGACGAGGGTAATTCACCATTCTGGCAATGGCTTCAAGAGCATTTCTTCTCTATCGATTTCACTCTTGCAGATTACCTGACAGGTATCGGCAAGAAAGGCTTTATCGCCGACTTGATGCCGAAACTGCCTATTTACATCAATCTGCTCAGCCCAGAAGCGCAAGCCGTGATTGGTCAAGTACATGACAACACGCGTCCAGCGCTGAAGCTGCTTGAGCGTGAAGGTTTTACCAACCGAGGCTACGTCGACATCTTCGACGGTGGCCCAACGGTTGAGTGTGATCTGCGTAATATTGAGTCGGTACGTCATTCATTCCGCGCGCAAGTCAAAATCTCTGAACATTCCAGCACACAAGACTTCTTGATGTGTAATTCATCTTTCGAGAACTTCCGTGCGACAGTCACTAAAGCGGCGTATGACGCAGAAACACAAAGCGTGATGATTGCACCAGACGTTGCGGATGCACTTTCGGTTGAAGAAGGGGATTTCGTCCGCCTTCTTCCGCAGTAACAGACGACAGAATTTAAGGATAGAAACAATGACACATTGGATTGCAGGTGAATGGGTACAAGGTCAGGGTGAAGCATTTACGTCTCTGTCGCCGTACAACCAAGAAGTGATCTGGCAAGGCAAAGGTGCAACGGCAGAGCAGGTGAACCAAGCGGTATCTGCAGCGCGTGAAGCGTTTATTGACTGGAAAAAGCGTTCATTTTCAGAGCGTGAGGCAATCGTGTTGGCTTTTGCGGAGAAAGTAAAAGAGAACAGCGAAAAAATCGCCGAAGTGATTGCCAAAGAAACCGGTAAGCCGATTTGGGAAACGCGCACTGAAGCAGCAGCCATGGCAGGTAAAATTGCCATTTCGATTCGCGCTTATCATGACCGCACTGGTGAGGCGAGCCGTGAAGCAGCAGGCAACCAAATCGTATTGCGCCACCGCCCATTGGGCGTGATGGCGGTGTTTGGTCCTTACAACTTCCCAGGCCACCTACCAAATGGTCACATTGTGCCTGCGCTACTGGCTGGTAACACGGTAGTCTTCAAACCGTCTGAGCAAACGCCATGGACGGGTGAATTGGCAATGAAGCTATGGGAAGATGCCGGTCTGCCGAAAGGCGTGATTAACCTTGTTCAAGGCGCGAAAGAAACTGGTATCGCCCTCGCTGACGCAAAAGGCATTGATGGCGTACTGTTTACGGGTAGCGCGAATACGGGGCATGTATTACACCGTCAATTTGCGGGTCAACCGGGCAAGATGCTCGCACTAGAAATGGGTGGTAATAACCCGATGGTGATCTCTGATAAATATGGTGATTTGGATGCCACGGTTTATACCATCATCCAGTCAGCGTTTATCAGTGCTGGGCAGCGTTGTACGTGTGCTCGTCGTTTGTATGTGCCATTGGGTGAAAAAGGCGATGCGCTTATCACCAAACTCGTTGAAGCGACACGCAATATTCGCGTAGACCAACCATTTGCAGAACCTGCGCCATTTATGGGACCGCAAATTTCGGTCGCGGCAGCCAAGTTTATTCTTGATGCACAAGCTAATCTACAGTCTCTTGGCGGTGAAAGCTTGATTGAAGCGAAAGCAGGAGAGGCGGCGTTTGTTTCTCCTGGCATCATTGATGTAACGAACATTGCTGAGTTACCAGATGAAGAATACTTCGGCCCACTTCTGCAAGTGGTGCGTTACGAAGGGTTAGACAAAGCCGTGGCGCTAGCAAACGATACGCGCTTTGGCTTATCTGCTGGTTTGGTCTCAACCGACGACCAAGAATGGGAATACTTCGTTGACCACATTCGTGCAGGTATCGTGAACCGTAACCGCCAGCTCACTGGTGCAAGTGGTGATGCGCCATTTGGTGGTCCGGGGGCGTCGGGTAACTTGCGCCCAAGCGCTTACTACGCAGCAGATTACTGTGCGTACCCAATGGCATCAATGGAAGGTCAAGAGACTGTCTTGCCTGCAACATTGAGTCCAGGTGTAGCGCTATAAGTTTTAATAATAGAGTCGCAACTATGCATTGCGGCTCACCTTGCCGGCGCATCATTTAGGTATGGGTTGTAGTGATCGTTGGCAGAACACGAAAAGTGAGCAAAGACTCGGAAAAGCGTGTTGACTGACTGGCATTTACCGTCACAGGTTGATGGTTGCTCGTTCATTATTCTGGACAACTTTTGTTGTGAACGAGCAGCCAACTTCCGCTTACCTTTAAACTCTACATCTCGTAACAAGGAGTCGTTATGACGCCCGATGTGTTATTTGAATCGCTATGGCAAGATTACATTCAACGTCTTTGCCCTTCGGCGGCTAAAGTGCATCAGCTGCTTCAAGAAGATGAGCCTCTGATTAATGATCATATAGCTTTACGTACCTTCAATATCGCGCCTCTTGGTATTGAAACTCTAGCTAAGCCATTTGTAGCTATTGGTTACAAGGCGTGTGGTGATTACGTTTTCGAAAGCAAAAAGCTGGTTGCTAAGCACTATGAGCACCCAGATCCGAAGCAACCTAAAGTATTTATTAGTGAGCTAAAAGTTGAAGAGTGCTCGCCTGAGCTACAAGAGATTGTGAAAAATTTGGTGGCACAAGTCGATGCTGACAAGCTGAACGATAGCGCATTCTTACATGGTGGACGCTTGTGGGATTTAAGCTTTGCTGATTACCAAACGTTGGCTAAAGAAAGTGAGTACGCATCTTGGCTTGCGGCGCATGGTTACGGAGCAAACCACTTCACGGTGAGCGTTAACCAACTCAATGAATATGAAGAAGTGAAGCAGGTAAACGATCATCTGCGTACCGCTGGGTTTACCATTAATGAAAATGGTGGTGAAGTGAAGGGCACTCCTGAGGTGTTGCTAGAGCAGTCATCGACCATGGCAGATAAAGTAGCGGTTCGTTTTAGCGAAGGCACTGAAATTATCCCTGGCGGGTTTTATGAATTTGCTAAGCGCTATCCGATGGAAAATGGTGATTTGTACCCAGGTTTCGTGGCCGCTTCAGCGGACAAAATCTTTGAAAGTACGAATGGCTAAGTTTTAGGGTTAACCTGTTAAGCTTACTCATTAGTGTTCGCTGCACCCTATCTCATTTGGTCATGAGTAAATAAAAAGCCACCAATGTTGCCATTGGTGGCTTTTATAATTTTGTTCGTGTCACTCTAGTTCGAGATTAACGAGTACCGTAAACCACGATGGTTTTACCGTGAGCAGAGATTAGGTTCTGCTCTTCTAGCATCTTCAAGATACGACCTACTGTCTCACGAGAACAGCCAACAATTTGACCGATTTCTTGACGAGTGATCTTGATTTGCATGCCGTCTGGGTGAGTCATTGCGTCTGGTTGTTTTGCAAGGTTCAGAAGCGTCTGAGCGATACGACCAGTTACGTCTAGGAACGCCAGGTCACCCACTTTTTGGCTAGTTACTTGAAGACGACGAGCCATCTGCGCAGAAAGACGCATTAGGATGTCTGGGTTTACTTGGATAAGCTGACGGAACTTCTTGAAAGAAATTTCAGCAACTTCACAAGGAGATTTAGCACGAACCCAAGCTGTGCGCTCTTGGTCTTCCTCGAATAGACCAAGTTCACCAATAAAGTCTCCTTGGTTTAGGTAAGAAAGGATCATCTCCTTACCTTCTTCGTCTTTGATAAGAACCGCAACAGAACCTTTAACGATGTAGTACAAAGTTTCTGCCTTTTCGCCCGCGTGAATTAGCGTGCTCTTTGAAGGGTACTTATGAATATGACAGTGTGAAAGAAACCACTCTAATGTTGGGTCGGTTTGAGGTTTACCTAGAACCATAATATCTCACTTCCTCTGCAGGGTACGCTTGCGCTATCCATATTTTAGCTAAGCCTGAATTAGGCCTACTAGAATAAGAGCACTTTTTATATGCTGCAAGCTCTCTTGTGTTTCGGTAAGAAATAGTATCCTTTTTCGAAAACGATTTCTTGATTTTAATCGTGCCATGATTGAGATTTTGTAAGCAAAACTGTGCACATGATCACGGTATGAAAAGTAAACATCTTCGCAGGCAGGTTTTTAGCCAATTTTCCCTGTTTCGATGAGCTGTTGTAGGATAGGCCGAACTATGAGCTCCATTGCAAAGCTCATCTTACCGCCGGGTACGACAATCGTGTTGTGGCGTGACATGAATGAGCCATCAATCATGGCCAGCAGATATGGGAAGTCGACATTCTTGATACCGCGTAGGCGAATCACCACAAAACTCTCATCCAAACTAGGGATGCCTTTTGCATTAAGTGGGTTGGAAGTATCAACGGTCGGTACGCGCTGGAAGTTGATGTGAGTACGAGAAAACTGCGGAGTGATATAGTTGAGGTAATCGTCCATGGATCGCACGATTGAGTCCATTACCGCTTCACGCGAATGGCCGCGATCGCGAGTGTCACGTACGAATTTTTGGATCCACTCTAAGTTCACAATCGGCACCATGCCAATTAAGAAATCCACATGTTGAGCAACATTAACATCGCCATCGACCACGCCACCATGTAACCCTTCATAAAACAGCACGTCGCTGTTTTCGGGTAAGTCTTGCCACGGTGTAAACGTGCCTGGCATTTGATTGTAGGGAACCGCTTCGTCAAACGTGTGCAGATAACGGCGCACGCTGCCAGTGCCGTCATGCCCGAACTTACGGAAAAACTCTTCTAATCCCGGGAAGTCATTAGCTTGTGGGCCAAAGTAGCTAATGTGTCGACCTTGCTCGCGGGCTTTGCGAATTTCGATGTCCATTTCTGGGCGAGTAAAGCGATGGAAGCTATCGCCTTCAACCCATGCGGGTTTAACGTTCATCATATTGAACATTTTACGGAAGGCTTCAGATGTAGTGGTCGTGCCGGCACCGGACGAACCAGTAACCGCAATAATTGGGTGTTTAGCTGACATGACAAACCTTGTCGAAAATTACTTACCTGTAATGTGCAGTAGAGTTACTACTGCACGGTCGATATCCCACTATAGCACGTAACAATACCTTGTCATCGAGTGGGATACGGTAAAATGTGAAGGGTCTAAAATTTTGTTTTATGCTGAATATCGACGGTTTCGTGTAGCTCAGAGAACACGATAACCGCTTCACCTTTTTCCAATTGAGCTTTAACTTGATCAATTTTGTCTTGCAAAGAAACCTCGACGGTTCCGTAATCCGTTCCTTCGCGTAAGACGAATTCACGAATTAAGTTTTCCAATGTTTCCGGCGCAATGTCTTGCCATGGAATGATCATAAATACCTCTAACTTTTATGATGAGCGGCTAGTTTACTGCGTTCGTTGCTTGGATACAGCAGAAAGGTAATCTGCGGCGATACTTTCGTAATACGCAGGCAGCGCTTCCTCCAACCAAAACTTAGGTTTTAACGCCGTTCCTGTCAGGAAGCCAACATGGCCGCCGTGCTCAAAGAGACGGTAATCAATGTTATCTGGCAGAACAAACTTCGGGATCACATCGTCGGTCATGAACGGATCGTCTTTGGCATGGATGATCAGTGTCGGTAGCGTGATTTGTTGTAGTTTACTTAAGCCAGAGCATTGGTCGTAATAATCTTGTGCGTCTTTAAAGCCGTGCAGTGGTGCCGTGATCAAATCATCGAATTCATACAATCGTGTGACACGTTTTATTGAGTTGTAAGACAAAGCGAGCTCGCCATGCAACAAGTGATGTTTTTGCAACGCGTTGCGTTTGAGTGAAGAGAGTAGGTAACGGCGATACACTTTCGAAAAGCCTTGTTCAATACGGTTTGCACACGCTGCTAGGTCTAAAGGCGCTGAGATAATAGTCGCTGCATTCAAAATAGGGTGGTCTTTATATTGGGCTAAATAATTCGCCAACATGTTACCGCCAAGAGAAATACCAACCGCAACTTTGGGGTGATCAGGAAAACGTTGTTCAAGGTGCTCTAGGAAGTAACGAGCATCCGTCACTTCACCCGAATGGTAAGCTCGTGCTTTTTTGTTTGGTTTACCGCTGCAGCCACGAAAATGCATCATCACCGACAGCCATCCAGATTGAGCAAATGCATTCATTAACCCATTGGCATAAGGGCTATAGAAGCACCCCTCTAACCCATGAAATAAAACAAAAATCGGCTTTTTTTGTGCAGGCTCTTGGGTTGGGTCCTCGCTCCACGCGAGATCGAGAAAGTCGCCATCGGATGTATCGAGGGTTTGCCAAATCGGCGTAAATAACGCTTTTTTGCGAATAAAACGCGGCAAAAGCGTTTGGAGATGCGGGTTTTTGATCCCGGCGGCTGCGAAAAATTGTGTCATACCTAACTGCTCTTATGCGGTCCTTCGGTGTCCGTTGAAGAACTTATTAATATAATCCTTTATAAAGATTATAGGTATTCTACAGATTTATGGGCGTTTTGGTGGTTGAATGTTTGGCACCGGCATAGCAAAGGCTTGCTGCAAATGCTCCCCACCGAGTTGACGACAGTATCTCAACGTCAGTGGGTCACCATCATTTTTGAGTAGTGCAAGTGAGTTAATGCAGTCCACCAAATCCGCTTGTTGCTGCTTTTCTAGTTGCAGCTCAAACTGCAAGGTCTCACGATACAAAGCGTCATTGACTTGAGACTTAAGGTGGCGACGAAGGTCGCGAAAGGAGTGAAGTAAAGTTTCGCTCCTACCTAGACAGTCTTGCACCAAGGGCCAGTCTTTTTCTTGGAAAATGAGTTGCTGCTCATCGAGCCATCTGAGCAGCAGGAGTAGGTTCACGTTACCGTGGTAGTTGTTCTGTAATGATAAACACGCCTCTTTCACTTCTCGCACACCATAAAATTGCAGACTAAACTGCCAAAGGTGTTCTAGGGTGAGTGTGTATTCAGCGTGTTGATTACTCATTGATTAAACTCTAGCTCCATCTGCTCCAACGTTTCTTGAGCAGACATCCATTCCATTTCAATTTCTTCGAGCTCAGCTTTACTGGAAGCTTGAAGTGCCAGCACTTGGTTAAGTTTAGCTTTATTTTCGGCCGCATACAGTGAGTTGTCCGCCAATTGTTCTTCAGCTTCGGCCAGTGCAGCACCTAACTTATCCATTTTATTTTCTAGTTGTGTCAGCGTTTTGCGAATTGGCGCTGTCTGTTTTCGAAACTCTGCATCGCGACGTTTTTGCTCTTTCTTCGCAGCTGCGCTGTTGGCCGTATCTTTGCTTGGCTGCGCAGCCTGCGCTTCTTTGCGTTCCGCTCTTTGTTGTTCGGTTAACCATTTATAATAGTCATTTAAATCACCGTCGAACGGAGCAACTTGTCGATCATGCACTAAATACAAGTCATCGGTCGTAGCGCGCAGTAAATAGCGGTCGTGCGAAACAATCACCATCGCACCTTCGAATGTTTGCAGTGCCATCGTAAGTGCTTGGCGCATGTCCAAGTCTAAGTGGTTGGTCGGTTCATCAAGTAGCAACAGGTTTGGCTTTTGCCACACAATTAAAGCCAATACCAAACGGGCTTTTTCGCCACCAGAAAACGGCGCAACTTTTTCTAGTGCTTTGTCACCTTGGAAGCCAAAGCTACCTAGGTAATCACGTAGCTGCTGTTCGGTTTGATCGGGTGCGATTTGCATCATGTGTTGCAGCGGCGTTTCTTCAGGGTGAAGCGTTTCTAACTGGTGCTGAGCGAAGTAACCAATTTTCACGCCTTGTGAGTAAGTTAGGTCACCACCTTGCGCGTTAAGTTCACCAGAGAGCAGCTTGATTAATGTCGATTTACCCGCACCATTACGGCCGAGTAGACCAATACGACTGCCAGGAACCAAGTTCAAGCGGATCTTCTCTAAGATGAGGTTGTCACCGTAACCTGCAGATACTTCATCCATCATCATGATTGGGTTTGGCAGCGCAGCTGGCTCACGGAATTGGAAGCTAAATGGGTTATCGAATTGAGCTGGTAACACTTTCTCCATGCGCTCCAAAGCTTTAATACGGCTTTGAGCCTGGCGTGCTTTAGAGGCTTTGTAACGGAAGCGGTCGATGTAGCTTTGCATGTGAGACATCTGCTTCTGTTGCTTTTCAAACATCGCTTGTTGTAACACCATCTTTTGTGCGCGTTGGTTTTCGAATGACGAGTAGTTACCCGTGTATTCGTTCAGCTGCTGATTCTCGATGTGAATGATGCGACCAACGATCGGATCCAAGAAGTCACGGTCGTGCGAGATCAGAATCAGCGTGCCAGGGTAGTTTTGTAGCCAACGCTCTAACCACATTACCGCGTCCAAATCCAAGTGGTTGGTTGGTTCGTCGAGTAGCAGTAGATCAGAACGACACAATAGCGCTTGAGCCAAGTTAAGACGCATACGCCAACCACCCGAGAATTGGGTCAAACTCCAACTCATTTGCTCTTGGCTGAACCCTAAACCATCGAGCAGTTCTGCCGCGCGAGCGCGAATGCTGTAACCACCAATGGTTTCAATTTTACCGTGTATCTCGGCAACTAGGGTTCCGTTGTCTTGTGTTTCTGCTTCAGCTAACTGCTTTTCGAGAGAGCGGTACTCGCGATCACCATCAATGACGTATTCCAGTGCAGTGCGCTCTAGCGCAGGCGTTTCCTGTGCGACCCAGGCCAACTCCCAGTGTTGAGGTTGGCTAAATGAGCCAGCATCAATTGACAGTTCATCTTTCAGTAGGGCAAACAGCGTTGATTTACCGCAGCCGTTTTTGCCCACAAGACCGACTTTATCGCCAGGGTGAATAGTCGCAGAAGCTTGGTCTAAAAGAGGTTTACCGCCACGCAGTAACTGAATATCAGAGAAGGTAATCATAAAGTTTTCATTCACTTTGCGCAGTGCGCGTTGCTTGGTTACATAGCGAAGTGGTTTCAATCGTTTTTAAAGCCACTTGGGTATATATCTAGCGGTGAATAGTAGGGGTATTGGCCGGAAAAGTCGATTGATTCGCTTTAATTGCATTATGCTGTACAAAAAAGTATAACAATTTGATAACGGATAAAAATAACCACAAGGACGACCATTTGGCTGTTGCACCGTCTATTCTCCCAAAAGTTCTGGTCATTTATGCTCATCCAGAGCCACATAACTCGATTGCCAATCAAGTGATGATAAAAAAAGCTCAGTCGCTTGATCACGTCACTGTGCACGATCTTTACGGTGTTTACCCCGATTTCTTTATTGATGTGAATTACGAACATGAGTTGTTGCTCGCTCACGATGTGATTGTATTTCACCACCCACTTTATATGTATTCATGTCCAGCCCTATTAAAAGAGTGGCTAGACCGAGTGTTAGGTAAAGGCTTTGCGTTTGGCGGAGGTGCGGCGCTAGAAGGAAAATACTGGCGCAGTGTCATTACAACAGGTGGTAAAGAAGAAGCCTTCAGCGCGAAGGGGTACAACAAATACCCACTTGAGCAAATCTTGCAACCGTTTGAACTGACGGCAGCCCTATGTCAAATGCACTGGATTGAACCACTGGTGTTGTATTGGTCAAGAAATGTTTCAGATATTGAACGCTACGAACATGCCGAGTTATACCGTGGATGGCTGAGTAACCCACTTGAAAACTGGCAAGCGGCAGAGCGAGGAGGTCAGTATGGCGATCACCAGTGAGTTTCTTCAAAGCAGTGTGGTCTTTCTTTCGGCTGCGGTTATTGCGGTGCCGATTGCTCAGCGCCTTGGGCTTGGCTCGGTTTTAGGTTATTTACTCGCTGGTGTGTTGATTGGCCCATGGGGGCTTGGCTTAATTAGCGACGTTGATGCCATTTTGCATTTTGCCGAGCTTGGGGTTGTGTTGTTACTGTTTTTGATAGGGCTGGAATTAAACCCTAAAAAATTGTGGCAGATGCGAGGGCCGATTTTAGGTTTAGGCGGTGCGCAGGTTGTGGTCACGACCGCCGTGATTGGTAGTGTCGTCAGTATGTTTGGCGTAAGCATGCAAGTGAGTTTAGTGATCGGGATGGGGTTGGCGCTATCCTCGACGGCGATTGCGCTTAAAGTCATTGAAGAGCAAGGGCTTAATGGTACCGAAACGGGGCAATCTGGTTTTGCGGTGCTGCTCTTTCAAGATATTGCAGTGATCCCGATGCTGGCGATGTTGCCCTTGCTAGCAGGCGGGCATAGTGGTGGAAGTTGGTTGGATGTCTTCACTATTTTAGGCAGTGTGGTAGCACTGTTGATTGGTGGTCACTTTTTACTACGTCCGCTATTTCGTTTTGTCGTGATGAGCGGCGTTCGTGAACTCTTTACCGTTGCTGCACTTTTAGTCGTGCTTGGCATTTCGGTCGTGATGCAAAAGCTCGGCCTTTCGATGGCATTGGGGACTTTTTTAGCAGGCGTTTTGCTGGCAGAGAGTGAGTATCGCCATGAGTTGGAAATCGCTATCGAGCCATTTAAAGGTCTGTTGTTGGGGTTATTCTTTATTGCGGTGGGCATGGCGGTAAACTTGGGGTTATTGGCATTACATCCTTTAGAGATTCTCGGTGCGGTGGTGGCTTTGGTCGTGGTTAAGGGTTTGGTTTTGTATGCATTGGCGAGAGCTGCCCGTGTCGGAGCCAAAGCGAGAAGCCGTATGGCTGCAATTTTGAGCCAAGGCGGTGAGTTTGCCTTTGTCATATTTACCGCGGCGAGCCAAGAGGGCATTTTGTCCAAAGAGCAAGTGGCGTTTCTGTTGGTGGTGGTCAGTCTATCCATGGTGACGACTCCTCTTTTGCTGATGGGACAAAAGAAGTGGTTTGCTCATACCCTGAATCAAGAAGAAGAGGGCATGACCACGAAAGTCGTGGATCGCCGACCACGCGTTATCATTGCAGGCTTTGGACGTTTCGGTCAGATCGTCGGACGTTTAATGTATGCCAATAAAATCAAAGTGACAGTATTAGAAAGTGATGCCAGCCAAATCCACCTATTACGTAAGTATGGTTACAAAGTGTTTTATGGCGATGCTACACAAATTGACCTATTGAGGGCTGCTGGCGCTGATAAAGCGGAAGCATTGATTATTTGTACTGATTCACCTGATGAGGTGATGGCCATCGTGGACATTTGTCGCGTGCACTTCCCGAAACTTAAGTTGTTAGCCCGAGCAAGAAGCCGTGTCGAGGCTTACCAGTTAATGAGTCATGGTGTAGAGAATTACTCTCGTGAAACATTTTTAGGGGCGCTAGATCTCGGTCGCCAAGCGCTCGTAGAACTGGGTATGCATCCTTATCAAGCAAAGCGGGCAGAAGCACATTTTCGCAAGTTGGATAATGCTATGCTTAAGGACTTATTGCCTCAACACAATGAAGATAAGAAATTAGCTCAAAGGGCGAAAGAGGCACGCAAAGAGCTAGAAGAAATATTTGGTCGTGAAATGGAGAGCGACCATCAGTCACCTAATCATTGGAAGTAGTACTTGAGCCAAGACTCAAGCTAAGGAAATAGCGTGAAAATCAAGAAACGTTTTATTGCAGGCGCTAGCTGCCCAAATTGCAGCCAGCAAGATACCCTGCGCTGGTGGATTGAAAATAACATCGAGTTAGTTGAGTGTGTCGAGTGTGAGTTTACAGAGCAGCGCAAACCACAATCTGTAGAGAAAAATAAACACTCAGATCAGGAAATGATCGGAATTTTTAAGCCGGAATAATTGAACTTCGATAATTGATCCCCATAATACACCCAGATATCTCAGTACTTAACCCCATTCAGGTTAAGTCAATTAATCTCCCTGGAGTTAGTATGAAAATTGAAAAGAACGTTGTTGCAAGCCTTGCATACAAAGTAATGATGGAAGACGGTGTCGTTGTTGATCAATCAACAGCAGAAGCACCCCTAGATTACCTTCACGGTCACAACAACCTAATCACAGGTCTTGAAAAAGAACTTGAAGGTAAAGTGGCTGGCGACAAGTTCTCAGTAACGGTAGCTCCTGAAGAAGCTTACGGTGAGCACAACGATGCGCTAGTACAGCGCGTTCCTGCGGACGTATTCCAAGGCGTTGAGCAAATCGAAGTGGGCATGCGCTTCCTAGCTGACACTGACCAAGGTCCAATCCCTGTTGAAGTAACAGAAGTTGACGGCAACGAAGTGGTTGTTGACGGTAACCATATGTTAGCTGGTCAAACACTAACTTTCGAAGTAGAGGTTATGTCTACACGTGAAGCAACAGCAGAAGAGATCGAACACGGTCACATCCACCAAGGTGGTGGCTGTTGTGGTGGTCACGATCATGACCACGATCACGAAGAAGAAGGCGGCTGCTGTGGCGGCGGTAGCTGTGGTTCTCACTAATCATAAGCTCCTTCACTAGATAATCTTATCTAGCAAAGCTTTGAAAAGCGCAAGTTGAGTTTTCAACTTGCGCTTTTTGTTTATCTAAGGTGTAGTGCCAACCATACAAGGAATAACAGTTGGACAAAGTGATGACGAAACCTTTCTCGATTGCCATTCATGGTGGTGCGGGCACCATCTTGCGTGAACAGATGAGCGATGAGCTGCAACAATCCATCTTGGCGGATTTAGAAGCTGCGGTAAAAGCGGGACATCAAATTCTAGAAACGGGCGGTGAAGCCTTAGATGCCGTCGTAGCGGCAGTGAAAGTATTGGAAGACTCTCCTAACTTTAATGCGGGTAAAGGCTCAGTGCTGACCAACAACGAAATGGTTGAAATGGACGCTTCTGTGATGGATGGGCGAAACCTTGCAGCAGGTGCGGTCGCAGGTGTTCGTCATATTAGAAACCCAATTGAGCTCGCTCGTGACGTGATGCGAAACAGCAATCATGTGTTGTTGGTGGGTGAGGGCGCAGAGAAGTTTGCTTTTGAGCAAGGCCATGAGTATACCGAGCAAGATTACTTCTTTACTGATCGCCGTTATGAGCAGTTGCTGTCTATGCGTGAGAAAGGACTGTTTGCTTTGTCGGAATCTCGTTACCCAGATGACCGTAAGCACGGTACGGTTGGTGCGGTAGCGTTAGATCAACAAGGCAACTTAGCCGCTGCCACCAGTACGGGTGGCGTGACGAATAAGAAATACAACCGAGTCGGAGATTCGGCTCTGATTGGTTGTGGTACGGTGGCCGAAAATGGCGTTGTGGCAGTTTCCACTACGGGTGTCGGTGAGTTCTTTATTCGTAAACGTGTTGCGGAAGACGTTGCAGCACGTATGCGTTACTTACAAGAAGATATTCATACGGCTTGTGAACACATTATCCAAGGTGCTCTCAAACAGATGGGCGGAGAGGGCGGTTTGATTGCCATTGATGCTAAAGGTGAGATGCACTTTGCGATGAACAGTTCTGGCATGTACCGAGCAGGCATTAATACGCAAGGCGAGCTGAGCGTTAAAATCTACGCCGACGAATAGCTTCTTCTTGAGTACCTTCTTAAGTAATTAATACAACAAAGCCCAGAACATGTTCTGGGCTTTATGCTATTTGAGCCTGCATTTTAATAATGCGGTGGTGGGGTTTCTTCTGACGGATCGGCTAAATTCGACGAGTCCATATTTTTTACTTTACCTACCACATATTTCATCTGATCGAGCATCTTGGTAATTTGCAGTTGTTGCTGCGATAAAGCGCCGTTCAGATCTTCAATAGTCTGTTCTTGGAACGCAAGCTGACATTCTAAGTCATTAATGCGTGCTTCCAATTGCTGAATGATTTTTTCTGTCATGATCCGTTCTCTAACTGCCAAGCTTGGGCAATACCTGCTGAAGTAGCAGTAATTACGCGTTGTTTTGAATCAAAGGCTGCATCATACACGACCGCACGGGGAGGGCGAGTGTCTTTTTTGGGCTCCACTTCAAATCCACTCATTCGTTTTCCGGTTTGAGTATCCCATATCGACACACGGCCAGAAGGGCTTCCTGTGACTAGTTGAGTCCCGTCGTCAGAAAATCGTGCGGTAGAGAAAATTAATTGGCGTGACCAACTGCTCAACTGTGTGACTTCTTGTCCAGTTTTTAAATTCCAAACAATCGCTTGGTTTCCGCCATCAGATGTCATTGCTAATTTTCCATCTCTTTGCAGGGCCACGCGAACAATTCGTTGTTCATGTTCGAAGGTTCGTAGTACTTGTCCGGTTTCGGTATCCCACAGATACGCTTTATAGTCATTACCTCCGGTTAGGGCGAAGCGCCCATTAGGAGAAATGGCCACGGAATTGACTTTTTCACGATGCGCAAGGAACTCCATGCGACGCCCGGTGACTAAGTTGACATAAATTGCTTTACCGTTGGATAACCCAAGCAGAACTTGTTCACCATTACTGGTGATATCAACGTCGCGAATGAGCGCATCAGAGATAGACCAAAGGCCTTCGGATTGCGTCCAGCCTAGGTCCCAAACTGCGAAGTTCATTTGGCTTGCTGTAATTGCGTAGCGACCATTGTCAGATATGCGGATATGGGAAACCACATTGGCATCGGCATCGAGTTCACCCAGATTGGCTAGTTGTTCATTTTGCTCTAGGTCCCACAACATCAAATGACGTTGTTGAGAATAGAGCAGAGCAAACCGTCCATCTCTGCTAAGTGCGAAGCTCGTCGCACCTTGAGGTTCTATCGGCCAACGCTGCACTTCACGCTCGGCGAAAAAGCAACCATTTAACGTGGTGATGACAATTAAATATAGGAATAAATGAAAAATTCTTTGCATCACATCTAATAATCCGGTTTGTGTCTTAAGACATATAGCTAGTATATTGGTATAACGATTGTCTTCACTAGTCTCATAGAAGATTTGTGCACAACAACCAATGGCAGAGCCATTATTGGGAGAATTTAATGAAATCAGTTTTAAAAGTGTCGCTACTTGCTGCAACAGTTATGCTAGCGGTAGGTTGTCAGAAAGAAGAAACTAAAACAGAAACCGCACCTCAAGCAGAACAAGTTCAAGCAGAAACCGGCAAAGCGGTTCACTTTAAAACCGACGACGACAAAGCGGCATACGCAATCGGTGTTTCATTTGCTAACTACCTAAGCACAAGCATCGACAAGCCAAGCGAAATCGGCATTAATCTTAACAAAGATTTGGTACTAAAAGGTATCGAAGACGTCTTCAAAGGCAATGCTGAATTGAATGAAGAAGAAACACGTGCAGCACTAGAATCTCTAGACAAGCGTGTTGCAGAAAAGATGCAAGCACAAGCGGCTGAGAAAGCAGCTGAAGCGAAAAAAGCTGGCGATGACTTCCGTGCTGAGTTTGAGAAGCAAGAAGGCGTAGTGAAGACAGATACAGGTCTTCTATACCAAGTAATGACACCAGCTGAAGGTGAGAAGCCAAAAGACACTGATACGGTTCAAGTACACTACAAAGGTACTCTGATCGACGGTACTCAGTTCGACAGCTCATACGATCGTGGTGAACCTGCAACGTTCCCACTTAACCGTGTAATCCCAGGTTGGACAGAGGGTGTTCAGCTAATGCCTGTGGGTTCTAAATTCAAATTCGTTATCCCGCCAGAGCTAGCATACGGTGACCAAGACACACCAAGCATTCCTGCTAACTCAACGCTAGTATTTGAAGTTGAGCTGCTAAAAGTTGAGAACGACAACGCAGAGCAATAACAATAAGCTGCGATAAGTTATTGAAAAAGGTCCGTTTAACGGGCCTTTTTTGTTCTAGGTCACTAGTTGGTGAGTTTGCTAGGTTGCTTTTCAAATTTTCTGATAAACTTACACCAATTTGTTGATTTTTCGCTCGAAGGCTTATGACAACTACAGAAACAATAAACGCGGAGATGTTGCTCGAAATGGAATCCGTTAACGTGATGCCGTTTACCGAGCACGACAAAATCATTTTAAGATCTTATGAGGCGGTCGTGGATGGTATCGCTAGCCTGATAGGTCCATTTTGTGAAATCGTTCTTCACTCTCTAGAAGACTTAAATACCTCTGCAATTAAAATCGCTAACGGTGAAAACACGGGGCGCCAAGTCGGCTCACCAATCACTGATTTAGCGCTTAAGATGCTAAAAGACATCGAAGGCTCGGAGCGCAACTTCTCACGTTCGTACTTTACCCGTGCAAAAGGTGGCGTGTTGATGAAGTCGATTACTGTCGCCATTCGTAATGGCGAAAATCGCGTGATTGGTTTGTTGTGTATCAACGTCAACTTGGATGCGCCTTTCTCGCAAGTCCTTCAGTCTTTCATGCCGACGCAAGAAGCGAAAGAAGCGGCTTCCTCGGTCAACTTTGCTAGTGACGTAGAAGAGCTGGTGGACCAAACTGTTGAACGCACCATCGAAGAGATCAATGCGGATAAATCCGTGTCTAACAACACCAAAAATCGCCAGATCGTGATGGAGTTGTACGACAAAGGTATCTTCGATATTAAAGATGCCATCAACCGTGTCGCGGATCGCCTTAATATTTCAAAACACACCGTTTACTTGTACATTCGTCAACGTAAAACCGAGGATGATGAAAGGTGAGCAAACTGACTTACACGTTAGTGGTGAATGGTCCCGTTTATGGCAGCCAGTCAGCGCGCAGTGCTTATCAGTTCGCCAAAGCGGTGATAGAGCAAGGCCATCAGCTAGTGAGCGTCTTCTTTTATCAAGATGGTGTGACTAATGGTACTGCTTTGAGTGTGCCAGCTAACGATGAATTTGATCTCAATAAGGCGTGGCAGTCTTTGGCTAAAGAGCATGGTGTTCGCCTAGAAACTTGTGTCGCGGCCGCTTTGCGTCGCGGGATTGTAAGTGAAGAAGAAGCGAATCAACATGGTTTGGTTCAGAACAATCTAGCCGATGGTTTTGAACAAGCAGGCTTAGGTAGCCTAGCTGAAGCGATGTTAACCCAAGACAGAGTGGTACAGTTTTGAGTCAGTTAACTTATCTATTTCGTAGTGCGCCACATGGCAGTGCAGCTGGTCGTGAAGGTGTGGATGCACTGTTAGCCGCGTCGGCTTACTGTGAAGATATCAGCGTCATTTTCATGGGTGACGGGGTATACCAGCTTCTACTCGGACAAAACCCCAACAATATTTTGAGTAAAGATTACGCGCCGATGTTAAAGCTTTTCGATTTATACGACATCGAACAAGTCTTTGTGTGTTCAGAGTCGTTAACCCAGCGAGGTTTGGCGCAAGCGGATTTAGTCATTGAAGCCCAAGCGTTAAGCTCAGAACAGCTCAAAGATAAGTTACAACACGCTGGCAAGCTACTGTCTTTTTGAGGAAGGTATGTTACACATCATAAAAACAGTCTCTGCTCTAGAAGACGCCATGCCCTTATGCAGTGAACAGGATGACATCTTACTTATAGAAGATGCAGTGTACGCTGCTAACTCGCAACATAAAGCATTTTCCCATCTAAAAAACCTCAGCGTATTTGTGTTAGAGAGCGATGCGCAAGCTCGCGGTATTGCAAATCGTATCAGTCCATCGCTGACGATTGTGAATTACTCAGGCTTCGTTGAACTAACAGCAAAACAGGATAAATCCCTAACTTGGGATTGAACAAGATTTGCTGTCGACAAAGCTTTACGGATGAATTGTTCTAATTGAACAAAAAAGATCCGTATATTTCTTGACACACCTCTCACTGCTGCATAGAATTTTGCGTCCCTAACTGCATTGGCAGTTGGGGATAGATTTTTCACAAAGCTTACTTTCAAGTAAATCAGGAGCTAGTTAATGGCAACTATTAACCAGTTGGTACGTAAGCCACGTGCAAAGCAAGTTGTTAAAAGCAACGTGCCTGCACTAGAAGCGTGCCCACAAAAACGTGGTGTATGTACTCGTGTTTACACTACTACACCTAAAAAACCTAACTCAGCACTTCGTAAAGTTTGTCGTGTACGTCTGACAAACGGCTTCGAAGTTACATCGTACATCGGCGGTGAAGGTCACAACCTTCAAGAGCACTCAGTTGTTCTAATCCGTGGTGGTCGTGTTAAAGACCTTCCAGGTGTGCGTTACCACACTGTTCGCGGCGCACTAGACTGTGCTGGCGTAAATGACCGTAAACAAGGTCGTTCTAAGTACGGTGTGAAGCGTCCTAAGTCTTAATGGATTCCGTTAAGTAAGGCCAAACACTAAATTATTTTTAATTTTTTGAAAAAACTGAAAAGTTTTGGATAAAACCTGAAGAAGACAACGGAGATAAATCCATGCCACGTCGTCGCGTCATTGGTCAGCGTAAGATCCTTCCAGATCCAAAATTCAAATCTGAATTGCTGGCAAAATTCGTTAACATCCTAATGGTTGACGGTAAAAAATCTACTGCAGAGAAAATCGTTTACACTGCACTAGATGCTATGGCTGAAAAGTCTGGTAAAGACCACTTAGCTATTTTTGAAGAAGCTCTTGAAAACGTTCGCCCAGCGGTAGAGGTTAAATCTCGCCGTGTTGGTGGTTCAACTTACCAAGTACCTGTAGAAGTACGTCCGGTTCGCCGTAACGCACTTGCTATGCGTTGGTTGGTTGAAGCTGCGCGCAAGCGTGGTGAAAAATCTATGGCTCAACGCCTAGCTGCTGAAATGCTAGACGCGTCTGAGAACAAAGGTACTGCGGTTAAGAAACGTGAAGACGTTCACCGCATGGCTGACGCAAACAAAGCGTTCGCTCATTACCGTTGGTAATACCTTCTGTGCTGCGAGGTTCTCTCGCAGCACTTTTCTATACTCTAAGGTACACCTTAGTAAGAGGATACAATCGTGGCTCGTAAAACTCCTATTGAGCTATACCGTAATATCGGTATCTGTGCTCACGTAGATGCAGGAAAAACAACCACAACTGAGCGTATTCTGTTCTACACTGGCCTTTCTCACAAAATCGGCGAAGTTCACGATGGTGCAGCAACCATGGACTGGATGGAGCAGGAGCAGGAGCGTGGTATCACTATCACATCCGCTGCGACTACTACATTCTGGCGTGGTATGGAAGCACAGTTCCCTGAGCATCGCGTAAACATCATTGATACCCCTGGACACGTTGACTTTACTATCGAAGTAGAGCGTTCTCTTCGTGTACTTGATGGTGCTGTGGTTGTGTTCTGTGGCTCATCTGGTGTTGAACCTCAGTCTGAAACTGTATGGCGTCAAGCAGACAAATACCACGTTCCACGTTTGGTATTTGTAAACAAGATGGACCGTGCGGGCGCAGACTTCCTACGCGTTGTGAACCAAATTAAGAATCGTCTTGGTGCGACTCCTGTTCCAATCCAGCTGAACGTTGGTGCGGAAGATGAGTTCAGAGGTGTCATCGACCTTATCAAGATGAAAATGATCAACTGGAATGATGCCGATCAAGGCACTTCGTTTACTTACGAAGACATCCCAGCTGACATGATTGAACTTGCTGAAGAGTGGCGCAACCACATGGTTGAATCCGCTGCTGAAGCTAGCGAAGAGCTGATGGACAAGTACCTTGAAGAAGGTGAATTGACTGAAGCTGAGCTCAAACAAGCTCTACGTACTCGCACACTAAATAACGAAATCGTACTGGCTACTTGTGGTAGTGCGTTTAAGAACAAAGGTGTTCAAGCGGTACTGGATGCAGTAGTTGAGTTCTTGCCATCGCCTGTTGACGTACCTGCAATTAAAGGTGTCGACGAAAGAGAAAATGAAGTTGAGCGTCATGCTGACGACAACGAACCTTTCTCAGCGCTAGCGTTTAAGATTGCGACTGACCCATTCGTGGGCACGCTAACTTTCATGCGTGTTTACTCCGGTGTTGTAAACTCGGGTGACGCTGTTTACAACTCAGTAAAAGAGAAGAAAGAGCGTTTCGGTCGTATCGTTCAGATGCATGCGAATAAGCGTGAAGAAGTGAAAGAAGTTCGCGCTGGTGATATTGCAGCTGCTATCGGTCTGAAAGACGTAACAACAGGTGACACACTGTGTGATCAGAACCACAAAGTGATTCTAGAGCGCATGGAGTTCCCTGAACCAGTTATTCAGATTGCTGTAGAGCCTCGTTCTAAGGCAGACCAAGAGAAAATGGCTATCGCGCTAGGTAAACTAGCAGCGGAAGATCCATCATTCCGCGTGGAAACGGACGACGAATCAGGTCAGACTCTGATCTCAGGTATGGGTGAACTTCACCTAGACATTATCGTTGATCGTATGAAGCGTGAATTCAGCGTTGATTGTAACGTTGGTAAACCTCAGGTTGCTTACCGTGAAACCATTCGTGGTAAAGCGGAAGTTGAAGGCAAGTTTGTTCGTCAATCAGGTGGTCGTGGTCAATACGGTCATGTTTGGGTCAAACTTGAGCCTTCTGAGCCTGGTGAAGGTTTCGTATTCGTAGACGAAATCGTGGGCGGTGTGATTCCTAAGGAATACATCAGTTCGGTATCGAAAGGTATCGAAGAGCAAATGAATAGTGGTGTTCTAGCGGGTTACCCTGTACTAGATATTAAAGCTACACTATTTGATGGTTCTTACCACGATGTAGACTCAAGCGAGATGGCGTTTAAGATCGCTGGCTCGATGGCATTCAAGAAAGGTGCACTAGAAGCACAACCTGTGATTCTAGAACCTATGATGAATGTCGAAGTAACCACTCCGGAAGACTGGATGGGTGACGTTGTTGGTGACCTAAACCGTCGTCGCGGTATCATTGAAGGCATGGACGAAGGTGTGGCTGGTCTTAAGATCATCCGTGCTCAAGTACCACTATCCGAAATGTTCGGTTACGCAACTGATCTACGTTCTGCAACTCAAGGCCGTGCGTCTTACTCTATGGAGTTTCACGAGTACGCTGAAGTGCCGAAAAACTTCGCAGATAAAATTATTGCAGAGCGTGGTTACTAATTGACGATTGAACTGCAAAAAGTTTACGACTTTTTGCGAGATCAGGGCGTCCAAATATTGCGCTAACGGGCGTTGGCGCATAAAATAACAATTTCTGGCGCGTCGTCGATCAATAATGATCACGACGAATCATAACTAGGAAGGAACACGATCGTGTCTAAAGAAAAATTTGAACGTACGAAACCGCACGTTAACGTTGGTACTATCGGCCACGTTGACCACGGTAAAACA
>NZ_JAWOQP010000026.1:0-64591 GCF_033337375.1 Vibrio sp. YT-17 | reverse complement strand
GTTCTTTTAGTTGTTGATTTCATAACACTCTCCAATTTTGGGGGTGGAAAGTGTCAACCTTATTTAGGACGGCACACGAGAATTGAAAAAAGCGACGAAATCAACGTCGCTTTTTTATCACCTAAACTATTGAATGAACGATTCAACCCGTTGAAATAGTAGAACAATCCATACAAAATTATTGATAAACATAATAATTAACTAGCAACTCTACTTACTTCTCATATCGTCACTTTACTTCGTCCGCTTTGCAAAACTGTCGACAACTCGACACATTATTTTTCTATACTGATTTACGCCCATTAATTAGCACAAATGTAAAACAGCATGAATATGGAAGTTGAAGTGTGTACACATGGTGCTTACTTACAACGCGTACCGCGCAGTTTTTTTCAAAAGCTGCTGGGCATCAAGGAAGTATACGTATGCACAAAATGTGGTTACGTCATGAAAGTTAAGTAATTAGCCCAAGAAAAAACCAACCGCAAAAAAAAGCGGCTCAATTGAGCCGCTTTTCACATCTAGATTAGCCTTATTCTTCGGTTTCCGCTTCTACTTCTTCGCTTCGACGAGTATAAAAACGCGCGAAGAACAAACCGACTTCAAACAGTAAACACATCGGAATAGCGAGTAAGGTTTGCGAGATCATGTCTGGTGGCGTTAACACCATACCTACGACAAACGCAGCCACTATAATATAAGGACGTTTCTGTCTTAAATCTTCTGGTGTAGTGGCCCCAGTCCAACACAACAAAATAATCGCAACAGGCACCTCGAATGCGATACCAAACGCCATAAATAGCGCCAGCACAAAGTCGAGATAACTCGAGATATCAGTTGCAAACTCTACTCCACCAAGAGAGATGGCGGTAAAGAAGCCAAACACCAATGGAAATACCACGAAGTAGGCAAATGCCACTCCACAGTAGAACAATAGCGAACTAGAGAACAGCAGTGGCATGATCAATCGACGTTCATGCTTGTACAAACCTGGCGCTACAAATGCCCACACTTGATACAAGATAAACGGCACCGCAATAAATACCGAAGCAATTAACGTCAGCTTAAGTGGCGTAAAAAAAGGTGACGCTACATCCGTAGCAATCATGGTCGCGCCTTCAGGTAGACGTTCTACTAAAGGTGCGGAAACAAACTCGTAAATGTGGTTAGAGAAATAAATTAGTCCGACAAACACGACCAACACTGCGAGGATTGAGCGCAGTAGTCGGTTGCGAAGCTCCAACAAATGACTAATTAAAGGTTGTGTCTGCTCGACGGTAGACATGGCAAACCTCTTATTAAAAACCAGATCAAAAAGGAGCTACCAATCACTAGTAGCTCCTCCTAATGAGACTATTCGGCTTTCTTATCTGCCGCTGTAACCTTGCTCTCTTGCGCTTTCTCTACCTTTTCTGCTGCTGGCTCTGTTTTTACAGGCTCAGCCTCTGAATCGGTGTTCTTTGCGTAAGGACGATTTACAGATTGCGCTGCCTTCTTCAACTCTTCAACTGAAGATTTCAACTCAGGGGACAAATCATCCATCCCCATTTGTTCTGCTTTGCGCAAGTTTTCTTGCAGCTCTTGGACTTTCAGCTCGTGTGACAATTCGTCTTTGACGCTATTTGCCATACTCTTAGCGGCACCGATAAAGCGAGACACGCTGCGAATAGCATGAGGCAAACGCTCCGGCCCAAGAACGACCAGACCAACAACAGATATTAATACCAGTTCCCAAAAACCGATATCAAACACGTTTTACGCCTGCTCTTTGTCTTTTTTCGTTTCAGGAGCAGCTTCTTTTTTCTGCTGCTCTTCTAGACTTTTTGGTTCGAAGTCTGCGTCTTTGTCATTTTTCGCAGGTTCATCTTCGCTCATCGCTTTTTTGAAACCCTTAACGGCACCACCCAGATCGCCACCGATACCGCGTAGTTTCTTTGTTCCGAATAGCAATACAACAATTACAGCAATGATTAGAAGTTGCCAAACACTGATACCACCCATTCTCTTTACCTCGGGTCTTTAAACAAACAAAAATATTTCAAGAGTTTAACGTCTATTGACGATAAGCTCGCCAACTAAGCAGCCAAAATGTGACACCTGCGATACCGCAGGCCAACGAAAGCTGCTCAAAAGCATCGTTCACCAATATTGCCGAGCATACGACTAAAGTCGCGCCAACGCCAAACAAAAACTTTCCTGTCGCCTGCTGGCGCTTGCTCTGGCGATACCCTTGATAAAGCTGATCCATACGTTGATTCATCGCTTTACCTTGTTTCAGGCTATCGTAAAGTAGCTCTGGCAGTTCAGGTAATTTCTCTGCCCAAAATGGTGCGCGGTCTTTAATCGCATTCACTAGAGCTTGCGGCCCAACTTGATTCATCATCCATTCCTCCAGGAATGGTTTTGCGGTCTCCCACAAATCGAGTTGAGGATATAGCTGCCTACCAAGCCCTTCCACGTACAATAGCGTTTTTTGCAACAGTACAAGCTGTGGCTGAACCTCCATATTGAATCGACGTGCCGTGTTGAACAAATTCAACAACACATGACCAAAGGAGATTTCGCACAATGGCTTAGCAAAAATAGGCTCACACACAATGCGAATCGCGAACTCAAACTCATCGACATTGGTATCCGCAGGCACCCACCCTGAATCCACATGTAACTCCGCCACTCGGCGGTAGTCACGATTGAAAAACGCCAGGAAGTTTTCCGCCAGATAACGCTTGTCTTCGCTATTAAGTGTACCAACGATTCCGCAATCTAGCCCTATCCACATTGGGTTCTCTGGATGTTCGGGTTTGACGAACACATTACCCGGATGCATATCGGCATGGAAAAAGCTGTCTCGGAACACCTGAGTGAAGAACACACTCACACCGCGTTCCGCGAGCAATTTCATATTGGTGCCATTTGCTTTCAAGCCTTCAATATCAGAGACTTGAATGCCATATATTCGCTCAGAAACCATGACAGTTTCATTACTGAAGTCGGGAAAAACTTCAGGAACATACAATTCTTCGCTGCCCTCAAAGTTGCGGCGCAACTGAATGGCATTCGCCGCCTCACGTCGCAAGTCGAGTTCATCAAGCAGGGTTTTCTCGTACTCACGCACGACTTCAACTGGTTTTAAACGACGTGCTTCAGGCATCGCTCCGGCGACTATACGCGCCATTCGGTGCATCAGTTTTAGATCTGAATCAATGACTGGGCGAATATCTGGGCGGATAACCTTTAATACCACTTCTTGGTTAGTGTCTTTTATGCGCGCAGTATGTACCTGAGCAATCGACGCAGACGCCAGTGGTTTGATATCAAACTCGGTAAACCATTTTTCTAACGGACCACCTAATGCTTGCTCCATCTGCTTTTTTGCCAACTCGCCATCAAAAGGAGCGACTTGGTCTTGAAGTAAAGCTAGGGGATCAGCGATATGCGGAGGAAATAAGTCACGGCGCGTCGACATCATCTGACCGAACTTAATCCAAACCGGCCCCAGCTCTTGCAGTGCTAAACGCAGACGTTCACCGAGTGGTTTTTCTGGGTGCTTGTTCTTAATCCAAAACAAGCTTTTGCGCAGTAAAAGCGGAGCTTTGGTCAGTTGGTGATCGGGAAGCAGCTCATCTAAGCCGTATTCCAGTTGTACTTTGGCGATGTGGTATAAGCGCTTTAGTTCTGCTGGCGTCATGGTTTCTCCAATGCAGGCTTATCTGCATCCAGCTTATTCAGCAAAGCCGTTAAACGAGCTTCAATGCGAGAAGCCTGGCTGCGAACCTCATCAACTTGGTCGCAGAAATAGGCCACTTCTAACGGAGCGGGAGCCAGTTTCCATTCTTCAGTCACTACTTGCGCAAGATGACGCTGGTGTTTTTCTGCTTGAGACGCAAGAAAGTTGCCGATGTTTTTTGAACCTTGCACAAAGGTATGTGCGGCGACATCGCCAGTCACGCGAGACAACCACTCTTCAACATCTGGTTTGCAATCCACCATCAACTGAGAGAATTTCTGCGCCAATTGAATATCGCCTTCGAGTTCAAGTTTATCTTGTTTAATAAGACGAGTGATGTTGGCCTGATCGCGCAGCTCTGGTAACACACTCAAGTTGAGCGATAGATAGCAGTTAGGCTGCCCTTCGTAATGACCGAGCACATCAATTTGCTGACTAAAAACGAATGTCAGTGTTTTATTGATCTCTTTCAGGTGAACTTGAATAACTTGACCTTTTAGACGCGCTAAACGACGGCCCAATGCAGGGTCGTCTTTGATCAGTGTATTCAGTGACGTTTCAATCACAGCGGTGATAAGTGGTTCAAATGGCATGCCGTTAACCCTTAGAATTTATAACCGCGATGCAAAGCCACAATACCACCAGTTAAGTTGTAGTATTTGGTGTTTTCAAAACCTGCTTCTTGCATCATGCCTTCCAGCGTTTCTTGGTCTGGATGCATACGGATTGACTCCGCTAGGTAGCGGTAACTCTCTGAGTCATTCGCAACTAGCTCACCGATTCTCGGCAACAAGTGGAATGAATATGCGTCGTATACTTTCGATAACGGCTCTAGCACTGGTTTTGAAAATTCCAACACCAATAGACGGCCGCCTGGCTTCAGTACGCGGAACATTGAACGAAGCGCTTTGTCTTTGTCAGTCACATTACGCAAACAAAAACTGATGGTGATGACATCAAAATAATCATCTGGGAACGGCAGTTCTTCTGCGTTGGCTTGAACGTAATGCACGTTACCCACAATACCGTTATCACGCAGTTTATCGCGACCAACGTTAAGCATTGAGTTATTGATATCGGCAAGGATGACATGGCCTTCATCGCCAACAATGCGCGAGAATTTCGCCGTCAAATCCCCCGTACCACCACCTAGGTCAAGAATACGTTGGCCAGGGCGAGCGCCACTACAATCGATAGTGAAGCGCTTCCAAAGGCGGTGAATACCACCTGACATCAGGTCATTCATGATGTCGTATTTTGTTGCCACGGAGTGGAATACTTCGGCAACCTTAGTCACTTTTTCGTCTTTTGCCACTGTAGAGAAACCAAAGTGAGTGGTTTCATTCTCTAACGCTGTATTGGATTGCAAACTTGTGTCCGTCATTCTAATTCCTCTTAGGCAGCGCTTTCCTCTACGGGGCGTTTGTTGACAAATAAAATCGCCCACTGCACTGCGGGCGATTAGTTTACTTTATCCTCAGCCGGATGTCTTTCTACTAACGGGTCATTTTCTGAAAATGCATCACTCTGCGCTAACTGCGCGAGGTCGGAAGAAATCGGTCGTTTAATTTCAACTCCCAAGTGTTTAAAGCTTTCGGCTTGGCGAATCACATTTCCGCGCCCTGTGGCAAGCTTGTTCATCGCACCTTGATAGCTTTGATTCGCCTTATCCAGCGCACCGCCGAGCCCCTCCATGTCGTCTACAAACAATCGTAATTTGTCGTAGAGTTTTGTCGCACGCTGCGCAATCATTTTGGCGTTTTCATTTTGGCGTTCATTGCGCCATAGATTATCAATGGTGCGCAGTGCCACCAGCAACGTTGTTGGGCTCACCAAAATGATGTTTTGCTCCATCGCGTCTTTGATCAAACTTGGATCGGCTTGAATCGCGACTTGGAACGCCGGCTCAACCGGGATAAACATCAGAACATAGTCCAAACTCTGAATACCTTTGAGTTTGTGGTAGTCCTTCATGCTTAACCCTTTGATATGTGCACGTAGAGCAGCTAAGTGCGCATTCAAAGCCTGATCGCGCTCAGCATCAGTTTCGGCGTTGAAGTAGCGCTCATAGGCAACCAGCGCCATTTTAGAATCCACAACCACTTGTTTGTTTTGTGGGAGATGCACAATGACATCAGGTTGGTAACGCTTGCCTGCTTCATTTTGTAAGTTCACCTGAGTCTGATATTCGTGCCCTTCACGCAAGCCAGATTCGGCAAGTACCCTAGCGAGCACCACTTCGCCCCAGTTACCTTGCTGTTTGTTGTCCCCTTTCAACGCTTGGGTCAAATTAACCGCTTCGCGCGTCATTTGCTCGTTCAAACGTTGCAGGTTTTTCAGCTCATGCACTAGGGTATGGCGCTCTTTAGCTTCTTGGCTAAAGCTGTCATTAACGTGCTTTTTGAACCCTTCTAACTGTTCTCTAAGCGGTGACAACAAGCCTTCTAAACTCTGACGGTTTTGCAAATCGACCTTCGCGGTTTTTTCTTCAAACAATTGGTTGGCCAAGTGCTCAAATTGTTGTTTCAAGCGTGCTTCCGCTTGTTCTAAAATTTGCAGTTTTTCGGCATTAGCTTGGTTAATTTGCTCATGGCGAGCTTGCTGTTCACGCAGCTGCGTTTCTAGACGTGATTTGTGTTCACGCATTTGACCAAGCTCATCAAAGTATTGCTGGCGCTCTTGCTTTACAGCCTCGAAGTAACGCAGTTTTTCCATTGCTGCCATCAGCTTTCCATGTGTTTGGCGTACTTCAAACGCGGCTTTATCGCGCTCATCATCTAATTCATCCAACTCTTGCTGGGCATCGGCAAGGCTTTGCTTGACCTGTTCAAGTTGCTGTTGATGAAGCTGTTTTTCTGAAAAAAGTTGTTGCTCGAGAAGCTGAGTTTGGGTGATAAAACGCTGTTTCACCCACCAACCGGCAGCGACACCACTAAGCGTGGCAGCACAAAGAGAAGAGAGAATGAGAGATTGGTACTCAAGAATCCATTGCATAATAGCGAGTTAGCCTGTGTTTTGTATCTATAACAATGGTATTTAGACACTGGATAAATGTCCAGTTTGTTGGATGAAAAATCCTCGCATACACTAGGCCTTCCTATAATATTCTTTCTTCCGCTCAAATTATCCAAACCGAGCGGCACATCATCACGCAGAGGCATCATGAACGAGCGTCGCGCCCTAGGATTTGGGCTCTCAGCAGTATTACTTTGGTCTACCGTTGCAACCGCATTTAAACTCACGCTGGCAGAATTTACGCCGATTCAAATGCTATGCATTGCCAGCATCGTCTCTGCGATTGCACTAACAGTAATCTGTGGTGTGCAAGGTAAACTGGGCCAGTTAAGCGCTACATTTTTCTCAAACCCTTGGTATTACCTACTGCTTGGGTTGATTAACCCTTTGGCGTATTACGTTATTCTGTTCAAAGCATATGACTTGCTGCCCGCATCTCAGGCTCAAGCGATCAACTACAGCTGGGCCATCACCTTAACGCTAATGGCCGCTGTTTTCTTAGGACAAAAGATCCGTGGTAAGGACTGGCTAGCTTGCGGTTTTAGTTATGTCGGCGTGATAGTGATTGCCACACAAGGCAATCTTTTAGGCATGGAATTTGAGAGCCCGTTGGGTGTTGGTCTTGCGCTGCTATCAACGCTGCTGTGGGCCGGTTACTGGATTTTAAATACCAAAAATAAGGCCGACCCTGTGATTGGCGTTCTGCTCGGCTTTTTGGTCGCTATTCCATTCGCCATTGGTTTAAGTCTTTATGAAGGTGCGAGCTGGCAGGCAATCTCAATTAAAGGCTGGGCAGCGGTGACGTATGTCGGATTGTTTGAAATGGGGATCACTTTCGTTTTGTGGCTAAGCGCACTCAAATCAACGCAAAACACCGCGCGTATCAGTAATCTGATCTTTGCTTCTCCATTTATCTCACTCATGTTGTTAGCTACCATCATCGGCGAAGAAATTCATCCTTCAACCTTGATTGGCCTGGTATTGATCATCAGTGGCTTAGTCATTCAGCAAGTCTCATGGGGCAAGAAAACCAAAGCGGTAAACGCTTCTTAATCACCTATCAAAAGCCCTAAAAAACGATGCAATAAGTTGGATAAAAAAGAGATATAGATAACATTTTAATGATAGAAAGCACTTTACGCTGCTAGGATTTAGCTACGCGTTGGATACGATACTCACAAAGCCCAATAGCTTACGCTAGATTCTAATATAATTACCTTTGGGCGATTTAGGACTCGTTATTAATTATGTTTCGCTTCGCTATTCCTTCGCCTTTGATGGCAGACTGGCAACACGTTCTGCGACAATGCTGTAATGTAACTCAAGCTCAGGGACAGCTTTATACTCTGAGCGATACTCAGCAGTGGCTATCGACTGAGGTGTCCACTTCAACCCAAAATCATCGTGCTATCGTCGATGTGATAACGCAAGTTGTCGATCACTTTACGCCGACAGATTTTACAGTTAGCCATACCCCCTTTGAAGAGCAAACCTTGAGCATTGGACCAGTTTGGCTACCTAATGGCGAATTGCTTGCCGTACTGACACTGACTCACCCTAATGATCAATCAACGGTTGTTTCGGCATGGCTAAGCGCAATCGCGGGGCGGCTCAGCTTTGATATCAACTTGTACTGTCAGCAAGAACAAACGCGACATCAAAGCGCGGAAATAAAGCCAACACCAACACTACAAGAGTTTATCGACTGCCTTGAAGACCACGTATGGATAAAAGGCATGGATGGTCTTTATTCGATGACCAACCGAAGCGTAGAAAATGCGTGG
Organism: Vibrio sp. YT-17; assembly: GCF_033337375.1. NCBI lineage: Bacteria > Pseudomonadati > Pseudomonadota > Gammaproteobacteria > Vibrionales > Vibrionaceae > Vibrio > Vibrio sp. YT-17. Next base: position 56,065 of record NZ_JAWOQP010000026.1, on the reverse strand, counting down.
CAAAAAACCAACAGTGAAATCATTGGCAAAGACGATTTTGCTCTGTTTAGCCATGAACGTGCGGAAAAATTCATTGATGCCGATAAATTGGTGGTAGCCACGGGCACGCAAAATATTGTTGAAGAATGCCGTCAAATTGATGAAAACAATAACCCCACTTGGCTAGAAACCATTAAGTCTCCTGTCCGTGATCATGCGGGAAACTTAATCGGCATTCTGGGGATGACACGTAACATCACCCGCCGAAAAATGGTAGAAACGCAGCTCTCCTTAGCTTCCCAAATTTTCAACAATTCGCAAGAAGGCATGGTCATTACAGACCGCAATGCCAACATCATTGATGTAAACACGGCTTTTACCCAAATTACAGGTTACCGCTCTGAAGAGGTGATAGGAAAAAACCCACGAATTCTGCGCTCAGGCCATCATGATCAAGGTTTCTATCAACAGTTGTGGCATCAACTCGAAAACAAAGGCCAATGGAAAGGCGAATTCATCAACAGAAAGAAAGATGGCAGCATTTATCCGCAATTAGCGACCATTAGCGCCGTAATGGACGATAAAAACCACCTTATTAACTACATTTGTGTGTTTGAAGATATCTCTGTGCGTAAGGCACACGAAGAAAAGCTGCAGCGCATGGCTTTTTACGATCCATTAACCAATCTACCCAATCGCACCCATTTACTCAGCTTACTCGAACAACACATCGAAACCGGACACAAAAACCAGCAGACGTTTGCCACCCTATTCTTAGATATCGACCATTTCAAACACATCAACGATAGCATGGGCCACTTCTGTGGTGACCAACTGCTGTCTAAGTTAGCGATTCGTCTGCAAGATGTTCTTCACCTCAATGCGCATGTGGCTCGCATTGGCGGCGATGAATTTGTGATTATTTTGCCAGACATCCATAGTGATGTTGCCTTACTGGAAACCGTCGGCGATATTCTAAGCGTATTCCAGCAACCATTCGACTTGGCAAACCACGACTCACTTCGTGTCTCGACCAGTATTGGTATTGCCTTGTACCCAAGAGACGGTCAAGACAGTGAAACCTTACTGAAAAACGCAGACACCGCGATGTACTTAGCGAAGAAAAATGGACGCAACGGCTACGCGTTTTACTCACCGGATTTGACCGATAAATCCGTATCCCATGTACGCATTCAATCCGCTTTGCATCAAGCAATAGAAAAACAACAACTCCGGTTAGAATTCCAACCGCAATACAACTTGGAACAAAATTCGATTGTCGGCGTGGAAGCTTTATTACGCTGGCAGCATCCAGAGTTTGGCCTTGTACCACCAGCAGACTTTATTCCAATTGCAGAAAAAACAGGGCTGATTCAAAGTATTGGTGAGTGGGTGTTACAACAAGCTTGTTTGCAAGGTAATGCTTGGCTGGACCAAGGCATCGAGTTTGGCAAAATCGCCGTCAATGTTTCTGCGTTGCAGCTTCAGCAGTCAAATTTCATTCAGCGATTAAGTACTATCCTCGATAACACCGGATACCCTGCCCAACGGTTAGATTTGGAGATCACAGAGAGCTTTTTACTGATCGACCCTCAACAAGCCATTGCATCGTTAAATCAATTACGAGAGCTGGGTATTGAGATTTCTCTGGATGACTTTGGAACTGGCTATTCGTCTTTGTCTTACTTGAAAGGTTTGCCAATCAACAAACTGAAAATTGACCGCTCATTTGTCAGTGATGTCCCAAGTAATAGCGACAGCAACGCGATTGTGAATGCCATTATTGCCATGGGAAAAACGCTGTCGTTGAAAGTCGTCGCGGAAGGGATAGAAACTCGGGAACAAGCCGATTATTTATTCGAAAAAGGCTGTATTTATGGTCAGGGATATTTATTTAGTCAGCCAGTGAGCGCTGAAAAACTGTTTCGTTGAACCAGCTTGCTCCTCAAGTCACTCTCGCGGTGCTACGTCCGCGGAGGTGATTTGTTTTGCTTGATTTTGGGGTGATTGGCATAGCTCTAGACGATCAACCAAAATATTGATACAAACCAGCAACGGCACACCGATCAATAGTCCCATTCCGCCCCAAAGCCAGCCCCAAAAAACAAGCCAAACAAAAATCACTAACGGGTTTAAGTTAAACCTTTTCCCCAATAGTGTCGGTGTAACAAACTGACTTTCAATCAAATTGAGCAGTAAATAGATAGACACCACCGTCAGCATAAAACTGACCGACTCCAACTGAAGATAAGCAACAAAGCCAAAGCTCACCATGGATATGACAGGGCCGAGGTACGGCGCAAAATTCATCACGCCTGCAAATGCGCCCCATAGAAATGGATCTTCAAGACCTAGAACAAAAAACACGGCCCCAACACTCAACCCCAGCCCCGCATTCACTAAAGTGATGGTGCCAATGTATCGAGATAGGTCTTTCTGTAGCGCTTTGACCAACTCAATCGCTTGGCGCTGTTTGGCGAACCCATGTAAGTAAGACACTGACTTTCGAAATAAGCTTCGTCCATGATTGAGCATAAAGTAAACCATAAACAGCACGATCATCGCTTGTGTCAAAATCGTCGGCGTAGTGGTCGCGAGCGTTTTTACCAAAGAAAATACGGTGTTGTTCCCGACCTCATCCATACTCATATCGTTGGCGATATTCAATGGAGTATTAAGGTGATCAGCCGAAGCTTTAGTAACTTCGCTTACTTCTTGCGACACATTTTTCACGATACTGGGCAGGTCAGACCACCATTGCTTGGCGGGCTCCGACATGGCGGCAAGACCAATAATTGAAGCGCCAACGAGGAATGACAGCGTCAACACGACGGTAATAGCACGTGGTAAACCTTTGTCTTCAAGATAATTAATGAAAGGGCTGCACAGCAGAGAAATAAAGGTGCTAAGCACAATAGGTAACAATATTGGCTTGGCAAAATACAGCCCTGGGACGAGTAACAGGACGAGAAGCGTTGCACCAATCGCAGTGTTGGCAGGAATGTTCAATTTCGCTGTCATAATAAGCTCAGAATCGGTAAGAAAATTTTGCGGTGAAATCCGCTATTAGAGTGGTTCGCCCTCTGTCGTCGCAGCGTTGCTTACTTGTGTTGCTGCATTTCCATTTTGCTCCGCATCTGACTCATCCAGAGAAGCTGCCGCGACCGGCTTTGTGAGCGAATCGGTAATATCAGACACGCTGCTAACCAATAGCCCCATTGACGAAATAGAAGAAGTCAGTCGAGACAATCGACCTGCTTTTGCTGCGGTAACGGCAACGACAGCACTAATGCCTAATGTCGTCCAAGGGTTTTCTCTCACAAACTTCTTGGTGGTAAACGTGAACATTTCCATCGACAAACAACATTGCTCTAGAGATGCTTTACCTTCCATCCGCTTGATCCGCATGGCTCGATTGAGCTTTTGTAGCGAGCGCATCCCACCCCTCCTGTAATTGTTCTGTCGTATTTTTGAATCCAAGAAATCCAACTAAACGCTTCTGCCACCAGGCTAAAGCAAATAATGCCAAGCCTAATGATGTGATAAATACACCCACGGCAACATATACGTTGGCAGTTAACTGATAAGCCACCACCCCAGAGGCAAGGCACAAACTGAATACGAACAATACCGACAATAGGGTAAAAACAACGGTACACAGCAAAATCTGACGCACTGCGGACACGTTAACTTTCATCTCCAAGAGGAACAAATCCAACGTTGAACCTGACCATGCTTTTAGCGATTTCGTCAGTTGGTCCAATTGCGCAAGAATGCTGCTCAAACCATTAATGGTTTGTTGGATATCCTGTTCTTCTGCCCCATCAGGGGCTCGGCCGCTGTCTGAAGCCGCCGAGCCTGATTGCTGATTGGTAACTTGCCCTGAGTTATTCATGTGAAGCCTCGCCTTTCTGTTGTGTGGCTTAATCCTTGGTGACCACTATTATTTGATCAGCTTCGAAACCGCCCAACCAGCAAGGAAGGCACAGCCTATGCTCAGCAATGGGCGCTCCTTGATTACATTTTCTGCCGACTTAGTCGCCTGCTGAACTTGCTGTGCACCGACATCCAGCTTCTCTTTGGCTTGGTCTTTCATCGCGCCAACGGCTTCCGTCGTGGCTTGTTCCGCTAAGTGATATGCTTCTTCTAACTGCTCTTGAGGTTTTACTGTGCTTTCTTTTGTAGTAGCCATAACTAGCCTCCATTAATGAGTTGAATAGTGAATCAAGTGAAACAATGTTTGACCTCACTTACTCCCTACAAAGCCATATCCATGCCAGAATTTTAAGTTATTGTTTTTTATTGATTTTATTTTCATTTCGATAAAAAGCCGTATCTGTACGTGTAATTCTTTCCAAGCTTTCCCCGCCATTCTTGTAATTTTTTCTTAGCGCCTTACCGACTGTTAGTAAGTTATTGCAAAAAAAGATATTAAGTCACTGATTAATAAGACTTAAAATTCATTGGCATACAACCTGCAATTAAAGATGAAACATCGTGTTTGTATTCCATACGCTCAAACACCCCTATCACCAGTAAATAAGGAGTGGCATATGAAAAATGAAAACATCGCCTCAATCATTGAGCTTATCGAAAGCGGAAATGAAATTTACAACAAGGCCATCGAGAACATCGACAACACTTCTTTGAATAATGTGTTGGTAGAACTGCTCAGAGTACGTGAGCGTGCAGTCATTGAGCTCACTCCCTACTCTCTAGCAAGTAACAATGAAGAATCTGCCGACGACACTCCGGTTTCCTACACCATCAAGGCGCGTGAGGTCTACAGCGACGTGATGAAGGAAGTGTCCTCTGACAAAGAGTCTATGTATTTAGAACAGCTTGAAGGTGTCGAAAGCAAGGTACTCAAAGAGATTGAGAATTTGATTACTTCCCACCCAGAGCAGGCGGATAACTCGGTTCTGCTGAAAGTTCGTAGCGATATAAAAAGCTGCAAAGAAAAACTCAGCAGCATCAGCCTTATTAGCTAAAACCTGGTGGTCGCCTTTGCAATAAAGCTCGGTATTGAGCAAAGAACAAAGAAATGGCCAACTTGCTTTGGCCATTTCTGACAAGCCCACAGGCGCATTAACATAACCGTCACGAGAAATGTCCCACGACAATAATCACAAATAAAGAGGTCACTATGACATTGGATAACAATCGAGTAAGGGAGCTACTCGTAAAAATGACACACCATCGCCAAACGTGTTTGCCTCTCGTTAACCCGCAATCACATATGACACTCGCAAGAGCGGCATATCGATTCGTGAAAATAGAAAAAGTGATGATCAAAAAGATGGCGAAGCTGTTTTTCGACCAAGATGGTGAACAATTCATTGCAGAAAATGCCACCGAATACGGCGTTGCCGAGCTAGGTAATTACAAAGAAATGCATTTTATGAATAAATTACTGTTAGATGATTTAAAAGCCCTGCTTAGAGCCATTGACGACACCAACTTAACCGCACTTGTTTCTTATTGGTTAGCTGCTTTACAAGTTGAAAACGATGAAATTGAAAAGCACTTACCTCAGGGTGAGTAATTATACTCGCCCTTCTTTCTTTCACTTTGTTTAAACCACATCCCCAATCAACCTAGTAAAAGGTGCAGATAGACAAAAGCCGCTGCATCTACGCAGCGACCTTAATAGCCTTTTTACGACGCACACCAAATCATCAAACAACACAGAAAAAGCGCCATGTAGAATACGAAGCAAATGGCGCGTAATCCGCGGATTATCTGTGTTAAAGCGAAGCTGATTTACGTCTCTGGCTTGGAACAAATACGTTCAATGACTTTGGACGCAGCTTGATTGCCAGTTGCTCATCAGAATACAGTTCACCATCAATCACATACTCAATCGGTTTATTCGCAGAAATAGTGACGCTCTGAGCCGTCGCGTATTGAAAATGTGTCGATTCTTCCTGTGCGCCTACGCTCGTTAATGTCAGATCCGACAATGCGATAAGACGTCCGCCTAAAGACTCGGTGTTATCTAAATATGTGATATGCAGCTTGCCATCATCAGGCTGCGGCGCATCACCACCTTGGGCAAGCAACGTACTAAATGGAGCGATATTCGCAACGACAAAACTATGGACGTCAAGCGTTTGTGTATTCTTGTCGTGGTTTCCATCTTCAGTTGGAGCGTCTAACGATACGGTTAAAGCTTGCGTTTCTTCCGCCACTACAGCATTAAAAAAGCCGGTGAGGTAAGCGAGTTGTCCAAAAACATTTTTCTCTTCTCGCTGAGCGTGCTCGATCATTTTCTGTTCTAGCCCAATGCCTAAGACCAATAAAATAAGCCGCTGATTACATTCCGCAGTATCAATACGTTGGCAGTGTCCGCCAAGCAACGCTTCACACGCTTTTTCGACCGGTGAGAATTTTGCGCCAACGCCATAGAGCACATGACATAACGCATTGGCAGTTCCGAGCGGAACAATACCGAGTTTTAGGTCGGTATCCACCAATTGGCTCGCCACCTCTGTTACTGTGCCATCGCCACCAGCTACGATGATTTGCTTAGCTCCACTTTCTTTTGCCTGTTGTGTTAGCTGCTCGGCGCTGAGGTTTGTGGTGGTTTGATGAATACTCAAGCGATATTTTTTGGTTAGTTCACGAATCAGGTGCTGTTCGTTTTCCTCCCATTTTCCGCCACCTGCAACAGGGTTAACCACCATCCAAGTGGATTGATCCAGCCCCAGTACGCCTTTTTCACTGATCGCTCGTAACGTTCTAATCTGTAATTTATTCAATCTCGCGGTACTGCGTACGTCATTGATTTTTTTCATCACGGATTCAACCGTCAGTGACGGGTCTTTGCTCAGTAAATACGCCGCCACAACAAACACTGAACGACCACGCCCTAACGCACAATGCACAACCACTGCCCGCGAGCACGAGATTTGAGTATCAATCCAGTTAATCGCATGGCGAAGGCGCTCTAGCGTTGGGGCTTTGTGGTCGAGTACCGGAATCGACAGGTAATGAAACTGCTTGTCGGTCATCGCGCTTTCAAGGCCTGCAAATTCTGCGGTGACATCGACAATACAAGAGATTTCATTGGATTCGAGAAAATCTAAGTCACTCTGAAACAAACGGCGAGATAGGTATAAATTGTCGCTGACTTTTTGGATTGGAGGTACTGTATCACGCCGTCTTTCCCAGGCGTTATACGCTCTAGCCCCCAATAAAAATGGGATGAATGCCCAGCGAATCCATCTGACAATCTTGCCATCTTGGTTTTTTCTAAAAATAGAGGGAATGTCGAATACGTAGGCTACGCTGACCAACGCTAAAGAAAGAGATATCCACAAGAACAGCAGACTAACGATAATTTGAGGCGCATAGATAGCGGCCAATAAACTGATCAGAGCGCCAAGAATATAATATTTGATGATAAACATTCGCTCTCCTTGCCTTCAGCGAGTGCACTTTTTAGTGGAATTTAGAATACGCGGGGGATTGAGCTTGGATACATGAACTTGAGTAAACGCCTTGATTGAGTGCCTTCCCGTGCCGAAATGGCACGAAAAGGTCCAACACTCTACCTAGCTTGCCATCTCTTCAACATAACCATCCGCTAGTTTCATTTTCTGCTTATCGGTCATTACCTTACCGGCTAACTGGAAGAAACGCTGCTCTTCTTCCTCAAGATGGTGCAACACTTTGTGACGCAAGGTTTTCATTAGGTTGAGCCACGCTGGCGAGCTCATATCGGTTGCATCAAGCTGTGCAATCACTTTATCAATTTCATGATGCTCTGCGATGCCATGGCGAGTGAGATCAATGGTCTTATCGCTATCTATTAAAGGCGCGTAGAAAAATCGCTCTTCTGCCGCTGCGTGCTGTTCGAGTTCCTCTTTAAGGTTGTGATAAAACTCTTCACGAGCGGGGGAATCTCCAGACGTTTCCATCAGAGCATCGAGTAAAAGGCGTTGCTTTTCATGACTCTCTTTCAGTACATCAAATATGTTTTTCATCTTTGACTCCTTATCTGATTGTAAACAATTGGGACAAAAGGAAGGGCGGTGATTGACCGCCCCTCTCTTACATAGCTATGCGTAAAAACCTAACCTGATTCGGCTAACAGTCTTGGTCTTCAGCGTTTAGGTTTTCTTTAATGTTTTCACATTCATCTTCAATCGCATTTTGGGTTTCTTCGGCGGCTTCATCTATCTTTTTGCCGGCCTGTTCCATTGGCCCTTCTTCACTACAAGCTGCCAACGCAAACACCAAACCGAATACTGCGGCGATACGGTAAATAAATGACGTAAGTCGCATGGAATCTCCTATCTATTTACGTTTTTTCTTCCCAGCAGAACAATCACTATTGATACAATTAATGACAATAGGAATAGGTAAAATATCACTTGCGCGATAGAGGCAGCAGCTCCTGCAATACCGGTAAAGCCTAATAGTGCAGAAATTAGTGCCAGTGCCAGAAAAATAAACATCCAACGAACCATAGTGTTACCTCCTAATAAAAGTGGATTAAATCACTCGGCTCGCTATTATTGAACCACTTCTAGCTTATCAATCACCTTATTTACGTCATTGGTGTTATTTGCAATTGAAATTGCAAGATCATGCTCCGCATCTGAATTAACTTTACCTGCCAACGTTACCGTTTTGTGTTCTGTCGTTACATCAATATCCGTGCCACTCACATTGGTATCCATTAGTAGGCGCGTTTTAACTATAGTCGTGATTTTAGAATCGGTCAGTGTAGCTAAAGCTTCTGAATCAGTTTCTTTCTTGCCTTCATTCACTACTGACAATTCGTTGTTTACTTTTTTCACACCATCAAGACCAGTAACAAGCTCTTCGGCAAGTGATTTTTCAAGATCATTGTTTACCGAACCAGAAAGGGTAACGACCTGATTCTCAACATCGGTATTGATATCAAAAGAGTTGAGATTGCTGTTTAGCAGTAGCGTGGTTTCAGCTTTACCATCTAGCCAAGCGTCCATGGATTCTTTTTCCCATTTATCACTCGCTAAGACTGCTGTAGATGAAGTAGCAAGAACTGACGTAAGTACAATTTTAGCTGCGATGTTATTCATGGTAATTCTCCTTTATTGACGTTGCACTTCCCTAGGAGCAAACCATGTGCCAACTTTATAACTTATTGTTTTTAATTAACTAATAAAGAAAAGAGGTAAAAATGAGATGAGCAATAAAGTATAAGCATGAATTATTTACACGTAAAAAATGTAATTTTTAATCGGTGATAAAGCCTCCGTCACTTGTGCCGAAATAACCTGATAAAACAGAAAGGCTATTTCTCCAGAATCAATTAATAGCAAAATTATTATTTAAAAAATAAAAATCTGAACAAAAGGAAATATCTACTGATGGCTCTCACCGATATATATCAAAAAGGGGCTAACAACATAAAAATACCGAACAAATCCTTAAATCTATGCTGACAATATTTTGTCTTGTGAAGTGAGAATAATCCACGTACATTGTTTCTGTCATAGTAAAGAGGACATTTCTATGTCGATGCCAAGCCTGTTTCTAAGAATACAAGATCCATCACTTAAAAATGCCATCGCTTCTTGCCAGGAACTGAACAAATTTCGTCTGCATGACATCGATGCCGCAGACCAATGGATTGAAGATTTCCTACAACTCAAACCGGAAGTTGCGATTGTTGAAGTCGCCCACTTTACTAGTGCAGATTATCAACGTCTTTCTAATATCGAAGACATCTACGATATGGACTTGATCATCATTAGCTCTGGCGCTCCAAACGAGAACTTGGATAAGCTGATGAACTTGGGTGCTATTTTTCACTACAGAAAGCCCGTTGATATTGCCATTCTGACGGACACCCTGAGTGAAGTCAGCCAGTACTATCAACACAAACAAGATCAAGGGCGTAAAGTGTCCACCAGCGATCTTGACCAATTTGGTCTTTTGGTCGGCTCTTCCTCTCCGATGCATCAGCTCTATCGTATGATCAGGCGCGTTGCTAAAACAGAAGCCAACGTCCTTATTGTCGGTGAAAGTGGATCAGGCAAAGAACTGGTGGCGCAGACCATCCACTTAGCGAGTGAGCGTAAACAGCAGCCCTTTATAGCGATTAACTGTGGTGCCATTAGCCCTGAATTGGTTGATAGTGAACTGTTTGGCCATGAGAAAGGCGCTTTTACCGGAGCAAATAAAACTCACCAAGGTGTATTTAAGCAGGCAGAGGGCGGCACCCTATTTTTAGATGAAATCACCGAGATGCCTATCGAGCATCAAGTGAAGCTATTGCGGGTGCTAGAAACCGGAGAGTATCGCCCAGTTGGCAGTAATACAGTTCATATCGCTAATACTCGCATCATTGCTGCTACAAACCGTGATCCTAAAATCGCCATTGAGGAGCAGTTCCTGCGTGAAGATCTGTTTTTCCGCTTATCGCATTTCCCATTAACGATACCGCCACTGCGAGAACGAGGCGGTGATATCGTCGGTCTGGCCAAGCACTTTATTGCGCACCGCAACGCCAATGAGGCAAAAACCAAAACGATTCTTGACTCTGCGATCCAAAAAATCGCTGCACACGACTGGCCAGGTAATGTCCGTGAGCTCAAACACACGATCGAGCGTGCATTTATTTTGGCTGATGACACCATCCGAGATGAACACCTTATCTTCGACACACCACCATTGGAAACAGGCACCAGCATCGAAGACCTTATTCCGGCGGGCGTTTCGCTAGAAGAGCTAGAAAAAGCCGCCATTCTCAATACCCTTGAAGAGAATCAAGGTAATAAAACGGAATCAGCGCAGGAGTTAGGCATTAGCGTGAAAACGCTCTATAACAAACTCGAAAAGTATCAAGACGAGTAACTCGCTATGGGAATACAAAAAGAGCACTGAATAAAACTCAGTGCTCTTTTTGTATCTTATCTTTTATGCAGTTAGGCTGCGTTTGGTGTTTGATTAAACCCACTGCCCCGCAACAAAGCCGCTCGACCAGCACCACTGAAAATTGTAGCCCCCTAGCCAACCAGTCACATCCATCACTTCACCAATAAAATAAAGCCCTTTAATGTCTTTGCATTCCATGGTTTTCGAGGATAAGTGATCAGTATCGACACCGCCGAGTGTCACTTCCGCAGTTCGGTAGCCTTCAGTGCCATTCGGGGCGATATCCCAATGCTCTAGACGCTCCACAATCGCCGCAAGCTCCTTTTGATTGAACTGTTTTAGCGGTTTATCGACTAGCTCTTTACGTTCAATTAAGACTTCAACCAGACGCTTAGGCAGCACTTTGGCAAGCGTATTCTTGAGTGACTGATTTGGATGCTTCTCACGACTGCGTTCTAATAACTCAGCAACATCATCGTTTGGCACAAGATTGATCAAAACCTTTTGTCCGGCCCGCCAGAATGAAGAAATCTGTAACACTGCTGGACCAGATAACCCACGATGTGTGAACAACAGGGCTTCTTTGAACATGGTGCCATCTTCAGCCGTAATTTCCGCAGGTACCGCGATACCAGATAACTCAGCAAAATCTTCTTTGTCTTCTTTATGCAGAGTAAATGGTACAAGACCTGCCGTGGTTGGGATAACTCGAAGACCAAATTGTTCCGCGACTTTATAACCAAATGGTGTCGCTCCCAGTTTTGGCATCGACAAGCCACCTGTTGCGATAACTAAAGACTCACATTCGACAATCTCAGTACCAACATGCAAACGAAAGCCTTCATCAATTTTTTCAATCGAATGAACATCGCATTGGTAACGCTGCTCGATGTTCGGCATGTCACACTCAGCTAACAACATCTTCACGATATCTTTGGCCGTAAATGCATCGACACAAAACAACTGGCCGTGATCACGCTCTTCGAACTCAATGCCATGTTTACACACCATCGAGATGAAATCCCAGTTAGTGTATTGGGAGAGCGCCGACTTAACAAAGTGCGGGTTTTGACACAAATAGTGATTAGCTGAAACGTCGTAGTTAGTGAAGTTACAACGACCACCGCCCGAGATAAGGATTTTACGTCCTGGCTTTTTAGCATGATCGAGCACCAAAACACGGCGGCCTCGCTTGCCTGCTTCTGCAGCACACATTAAACCTGCTGCGCCTGCGCCAATTACAACAACATCAAATTTCTCACTCATCGGTAGCTCTTAGACTGATTGGTATCGAATCAAAATAAAAAAGGATGTGCACATTGCACATCCTTGCTTTCTAGGCGCGACATTCTACCGACAAATACCGAAAGGGAAAAGCGCTTAAACTCTAAGCGCTCTGTATGTCCGCAAAATCTCAGACAGAACAACTTCTGGATTATTGACTCTTAGAGAATGAAGGCCGCAAGTAGCGTCACGCCGAGCAACGCGGTCGATAGAACAAACAATTCACGCACTCTTTCACACTTACCAGTAAAAATTTCATCGTGGTGATGATGATATTCTTTACTTTTAATGTAGTGATACAACCTCACCTGCTTGGTGACATTTCCATGAGTAGTAAAAAAACCATTACCATCAACTTGCTGATATAACAGCGGATGCGCTTCACGCATGATATAAATTAGAGAACGAAGAGCGGTGAGATACCGGATCATATTAACTCCAGTTACCACCATTAGCGCAAATAAGATTGTGTCTCCACTGATCATCTTTTCCTCCCTACATCTTCAACAATGCTCAAGAGAAAAAGACGACCAAGACTTCGTCTTTACCCGCTACTTACAACGTCCCAAAACGCGTTTACGCAGCTGGAGCATCCATGATTGAAGATGAACCTTCTTTCGCCATTTGTGCTAGATCTTTGTCGATGAAGAACAACGCTTTACCGTCTTCACCTACCAGTTCGATCTTATCTAAAATCCCTTTAAACAACTTCTCTTCTTCGTGCTGTTCTGACACGTACCACTGTAGGAAGTTAAACGTTGAGTAGTCTTGGCTAGTAAATGCAACGTGCGCCAGTTTGTTGATTTTTTCCGTGATCATTTGCTCATGTTCAAATGTCTCGCGGAAAACGTCACCTAGGCTCGCAAAGTCATGCTTTGGCGCATCAATAGCGCCTAAGATTGGCATTGAGCCAGTTTCACTCACGTAAGTGAATAGGCGTTGCATGTGCTCCATTTCTTCTACGGCGTGAGCGCGTAAAAATTCAGCCGCACCTTCAAAACCTTTGTCTTCACACCAAGCACTCATTTGTAAGTATAGATTGGATGAGAAAAATTCTAGGTTAATTTGCTCATTCAATTGTTCGACCATAGTTTGAGACAGCATGTTAACTCCTATTATTGTGCATGCAATATACCCAAGTAACCTCGAAATAAGTGACGCTGCGAGAATAGCTTGGTCTGGCAGACACGGCGAAGTTTCACTTCAACTCTAGTCAGTAACACTACGCTTATTTCAGCATATCAAAGTCACTTGGGTATAACGCCACTATAACATGATTACTGAGACAAGACTTTGTACCTACGGCACCGATATGAGATCACTTCAGCAAATTTTTTTTGGGGTTGGTGCTAATCTAAAACTATGACCTTACAAGGAGATAGCAATATGAGTTACAAACACATACTTGTGGCAGTCGACCTTTCAGACGACAGTAAAGTGTTGATTAAGAAAGCCGTATCACTGGCTAAACCTCTGGATGCGAAAGTCTCTTTTATTCACATCGACGTGAACTACGCAGAACTCTACACCGGGCTTATCGATATCAATATGGCAGAAGCGCAACATCAAGCAATGGAAGCATCGCGCACACAATTGGCAAACTTCGCTGAATATGCGCAATACCCAATTGCCCATACTTTAGTCGGTAGTGGCGATTTGAGTAATGAGCTGTGCGATACCATTCAAGATTACAGTATTGATTTGGTGGTTTGTGGTCATCACCAAGATTTCTGGAGCAAGATTCTATCTTCGACTCGACAGCTGATTAACTGCTCACCAGTCGATATGCTGGTCGTACCGCTAAAAGACTGATTGGCGCAGCGATAAAACTTGGTTAGACTGCGGGCACATTTGTTGTTGATAAAGATTCTCATCCATGGCTTATCTATCCGCAGTTACCCTACTTTGGGCATTCTCATTTAGCCTGATCGGCGTTTACCTCGCCGGTCAGGTTGATTCTTGGTTCTCGGTGTTCATGCGCGTGGCACTGGCGAGCCTGGTTTTCATTCCCTTTTTGAAATTCCGTGGCGTTAGCAAACCCCTGATCGCGAAACTGATGACCGTCGGTGGCTTCCAGCTCGGCTTGATGTATTGCTTCTACTACCAATCTTTTTTGCTCCTTTCCGTGCCAGAAGTATTGCTGTTCACCGTATTCACACCCATTTACGTCACGCTAATCTATGACTTCTTGAAAGGTCGCTTTTCACCTTGGTACTTAGTTACCGCTGCAATAGCCGTATTTGGTGCCGCCTGGATTAAATTTGCAGGCATTAATGAAGATTTCCTACTGGGCTTTTTGGTCGTACAAGGAGCAAACCTCTGCTTTGCCATCGGTCAGGTGGGCTACAAATATATCATGGAGAGTGAACCCGTCGATTTGCCACAACACACCGTGTTTGGCTACTTCTACTTAGGTGCACTTTGTGTAGCAACCGTGGCTTTCGCGCTCATGGGTAACCTCGACAAACTACCTACCACTGCAACACAATGGGGCATTCTGACATACCTTGGGTTGATTGCTTCTGGTTTTGGTTACTTTGCTTGGAACAAAGGCGCGACTATGGTGAACGCAGGTGCACTGGCAGTAATGAACAATGCATTGGTTCCGGCGGGCTTGATTGTAAACATTGTGATTTGGAACCGCGATGTTGATGTCATGCGACTCGCCATTGGCGGTGCGATCATCATGCTATCCCTATGGATTAACGAAACCTGGGTGAAAAAGCGCGTCGAAATGAGCTACGCCAATAAGTAACGCCATCGCTACTAACAAATATTCCAGCAATAAAAAACGCTCTCCGACTGGAGAGCGTTTTTTTATTTGATTAATGCACTTTGGCTTGTGAGATTGCGTTCATCAAAGCATTAGGTGGCGTTGGCAGAAACACTTCTAGTTTCGCATTACGCGCTTCCAGTTTACGCTGACGCTTAAGTAACTTTTGTTGTTTTTTCGCCACTTTTAGCAACTTCTTTTGCTGCTTATAGTGCTTTTTCAGTGCTTTTTTCGCTTTCTTGAGCGATTTTTTATCCGCTAAATCAAACCATACTGATGCGTCGGCTCTTACTGGCTCCGGAGATTTTTCGGCTTGTTTTTTCTCTTTCACGCGCTCAACAACACGCTTCACAATCGCGGCTTTTTCGTTGCTTTGTTTAGTGGTCACTGGAATCGCTTGTGATGGCAGAGCTTCAACCAATAAGCCACATGCTTGTTGCTCACTCAATGGCTTGTCTTGGCATTTTTGTGGAGGAATTGCGGCTGGCTTACAAAGGGTATCTTTGGCCGATGAAGAGCGTGCGCAAGAACGACAAACGAATTTTGGTGCGACAACTAAACGATGGATATCACCAAGTTCTGCCGCGATCTGTTTGCGACTCATTTTACATAAACGTTTAGCCATTCTACTACTCCAGCTTCCCAGTTATCGACCGCATCACAACAAGTGAAATAATAATAATTCTTAGTTAGATATACAGTCAGGAAAGGGAATTAGCAAGAGAAAACTATCAATAGAGACGAGGAAAGAGAAGCTGAGTCACAGCACGATACACCGTACTGTGACAAGAAAAGTTGAGCCGTCAGGAAGTTATGCCATCGATGCTTTAACATAGACATCGAAGCGATTTTTTTTCGTTTCAATCGCCATGGTCGGTTTTTTCTCGTTCAGCCAGTTAGCATAGTCTGGGCGTTTAACTACTACACGCTTTGTGGCTAACGCCATGGCTGGTTCTAGTAGGCCATCGGCGTCCAAATCGGCGCCAACCAACGATTGGAAAACGCGCATTTCTTTTTTCACGAGCGCCGACTTCTTTTTATTTTCTGGATGCGGATACATCGGGTCAAGATACACCACATCTGGCTGGACAAAGTCTTTATCTTGCGCCAATTGTTCCAACGCATCATGGCTAGAAGCATGGATTAGCGACATGCGCTCAGATACCCAGGTGCCGATTTCTGGGTCTTGTTTCGCTCGATCCAAGCCATCATCTAACAAAGCCGCAACGACTGGATGACGCTCGACCATCTGCACTTTACAACCTAGCGAGGCGAGCACAAACGCATCACGACCAAGACCTGCCGTGCCGTCTAACACGGTTGGCGTTGCCCCTTTGTTCAACCCCGCAGCTTTCGCAATTGCCTGGCCTTTACCACCACCGAACTTGCGACGATGACCGACCGCACCACCAATCAAATCCACAAAGATTGCACCCAGCTTTGGCTCATCCACTTTACGTAGCTCCAAACGCTCGGTGGTTAGCACCAAAGCAAAATCGCTATCGTCAGTGTGTGAAAGCTGCCAACGCGCAGCGAGTTCATCAAGATGAGATTGTTGAGACGGGTTTTCACAGATCAATTGCAGTTGCAAAAGGAGGCTCCAATAAAAATCGAGGTAACTGGCGCTGAGTGTATACCTAAGTTACCTATTAATGCTAGGTTGAGCTTGCTACGCAGAGGTTATACAGCCGTCAGTTGCTCCACTAGCTCAGAAAGCGGCTTAGGATGGCCAATACCGTAGCCTTGGCCGTAGTCCACACCGAGGTCTATCAAATGCTGCATGACCTGGTCATTTTCGACAAACTCCGCCACCGTCACTTTGCCTAGTTGCTTCGCCAAGTCATTGATTGAACGAACCATCACGCGGTCCATTTCATTTACGTTGATATCTTGCACGAAAAGACCATCAATTTTCACGATATCGACAGGAAGTTTCTTTAAGTAACCAAATGAAGACAATCCAGATCCGAAATCATCCAATGCAATCATGCAACCCAAAGACTTTAGCTTGGTAAACAACTCAATGGCTTGATCCAGATTGCTCATCGCCGCTGTCTCGGTGATTTCTAAGCAGATTTTTTCACACGGCAGAGTCGAACTTTCCAATCGCTCCAATAAGAAGTCAATAAACTCTTGATTCCCCATAGATTGACCTGAAAGGTTTATCGAACAGCGACCAAGCTGTTCAACCACCTCAGGACGCTGTTCAAACCACTCTAGTGTTTGAGTAATAACCTGCTTATCAATCCAATGGGCAATGTTGTAGCGCTCGGAAGCAGGGATAAACAGCGCAGGAGAAACATAATCACCGTACCCATTGCGAATACGCACCAAAATCTCAAAATACATTTGAGTCTCGTGCTTTTGTAAGCTTTTTATCGGTTGAGCAAACAGTTCTAAACGTTGATTCGACAATGCCTCATGCACCAAATTGACGCTCTGCATTTCCATCTGACGACGCTGCAACTCTTCGTTATCTAAGCTGAATAGATTATAGCGGTTACGGCCTTGCTCTTTAGCGGCGTGACAAGCAGAGTCTGCTTGAGCGTGCACCATTTGTGGCGTATCAGCGGTATGATCGATGATACGGATACCAATTGAGCAACTGATGAACAGGCGTGTGTCTTCCCAAATAAAGAGGTGTTCGCTTAGTGTCGAGATGATCAGTTTGGCAATATTGATGGCGCCATATTCGTCACAGTCTTTGAGTAACACCGCAAACTCATCGCCTCCCATTCGAGCCAAGATGGAATTGTACGGCAGAACGCCTTCCAGCATACTTGCGCAGAATTGAATCGCCGCATCACCTGCATCATGCCCAACCGTATCATTGAGGACTTTTAGTTGATCTAAGTCGAGGTACAACATGGCGTGGACTCGACGATGGCTGTCCACTTCGCACAGTGCGGTCTTAAGCTCTAGTTCAAAATGGTTTCTGTTGTAAGTCCCCGTCAGTAAGTCATAGCGAGCTTGGTATTCCAATTTCTCGGAGAGCAGTTTGGTTTCGGTAATATCTTCGCCCACAATCAGCAGTTGCTCAGATTCACTCAGCGGACGAATATTCTCGCGCACCCAAACACGATGACCATTTGCATGACGATACTCGACTTCACGTCGCCAAACACCATGCACTTGCTGGTTGGGTTGCAATAACACTTGGCGAGGGAACAGCACTTTGTCATCAAAATAGAACTCCCTCAGGCGATGTCCGAGCATGTCCATCGGTTTGTAGCCAAGAAGTAGTTGAGCAAATCGATTCACTTCTTGAATTCGGTTATTACTATCAAGCGTCACCATCATCACGGGCTGCTGCTCATAATAGTTGCGTAGGGTTGACTCACGTTGGTAGAGCTTGTCCTCCATCAATTTACGACTGGTAATATCGCGCGCTTCAAACAAGTATTGCTTATGATTCCCTACTTGCTGAGAAAAAGGCTTGAGCGAAACTTCTAACACCAAGGCGCCGTGTTCTTTACTCCAAATTTCAGCTTCAAACGTCGACACTTGATGGTGAGGCGCATGGAAATACTCCTCTAGCAGCGCTTGGGCTTTCTCACTCCAGTTGGGATGAAACCAAAGTGGTCGGTCTAAACGCAGTCCTTGGTGATAAAGTAAGGATTGAAGGTGATCGTTGCCCGATTTAAGCACACCGTTGGCATCCAAAATGCCCATATACTGCATGCTCTGATCGAAAATCGATTCTAGAATAGCCTGGCTTTCTCGCGCAGCGCTCTCACTGCGACGCATCCGCTGTAAATAATAACCCATCAGCAAAATGACCACCGACATCACCACAAACAGACTACCAAACAGGCGAATTTCCTTGGCAAAACGTTCAGAAAGCTTCATTGGCTTATTAAAAAATACCGCAGAAACCTCTTGTTCAGCCCCCAATCCCCAACGCGCTACCGCTTGGTAATCGAGCTTTATTTCAGAATCACTTTTTTTCACGGCAGGCAGAGGCTGATCAGGGTTATCCAAAACGAATTCAAGCATCTCTGCACTCTCAATACCATGCCGATAACCACTTTGAATAACCCCTCCAACTGCGCCATGACCCAAACCAATGTCATGCACCATAAACAGCGGCGCGTTTGAGACTTTGTTGACACCAACCCAGTCACGCTCGCTGCCAACCATACCTTGTTTATCTCGGTAATAGGTCCAGAACAAGACGACTTTATCGGAACTCAGTTTTGCGACTTGTTGTTTTAGATCGATGATGCTGTCTGGGACAAGTTGTACGATTTTGTCTCGATATTGCGGGAACTTGAGGACAAAATTGTCGATTTGATAACGCAACACCTCACCGGTCACCGAGTGGTCACTGACGATGAGAACTTGTGTGTAGTTCGGATGTAAGCGCTCAATAAGAGCGAGATTCGCTTCCAAATCGACATCTTCCATGACTCCGGTTGCATTCAGAGAACGATGTAAAGAAGGATGGTAGTTATTAATGCCGTTAAATATAACTGGGGTGTCTTTGATGATTGGGGCTAAACGCTGCATGAGTTCAAGCGCATTGTTATCGCTCACTAAAATGGCATCGAATCGCTCTTTGCGTAATTTCGTAAGATATAAGGATTTTAGTTGTGCAAAAAACTGCTCACTCTGGTTACGTTTCGAGTCTAGATAGAGCACACGCATGTCCAGCGCTCGATCGCCCAGCTGTTGCTCGATGCCTCGCTGTATGGAGTCCGTCCAGAAAAAACCCTGATGATAGGAGTGCACGACCAACACCTTCGGATCTGAGGCCGTAGCAAACGCGCTCCAACATAGCGCGGCAATAACCAGAAAACGCTGCACATTATCTCCATAGCTCGGAGTTAACCCGCAGTTACTCCTGCCAAACCTTGTGAATCCTATCCGCTATGAGTATAAAAGGGAGGTAAAACTCTATCCCTAACGGAAATCATAGTATGAATGCGAGCCTGCCGAAACTCGACGACCTTGACCGCGCAATATTAAAAACACTAATGGCTGACGCCAGAACGCCCTACGCAGAAATGGCAAAGCAGTTCGATGTCAGCCCTGCCACTATCCATGTGCGTATCGAGAAGATGAAGTCGGCTGACATCATCGAAGGAACGGAGGTGATCATCAATACTAAAAAGCTTGGCTACGATGTGTGCTGCTTTATTGGTATTAACCTCAATGCAGCTCGTGATTACCACTCCGCGTTAGAAAAACTCAACGCGCTCGACGAAGTCGTTGAAGCTTACTACACCACGGGCGCGTATAACATATTCGTCAAATTGATGTGCAAATCGATTGAAGAGCTGCAATTTGTACTGATCGACAAGCTGCAAGCCATTGATGAGGTTCAGTCCACGGAGACATTGATATCGTTGCAGAACCCGATCAACCGAAACGTAAATCCGTAAAATTTTTTATAAAAACTGTACAAAAAAGGCCAACCGAACGGTTGGCCTTGATGTTTTTTGCTCAATTTACGCCGCAATACCCGAATGGCGCAACAGTGCATCGATTTGTGGCTCGCGGCCACGGAAGCGCTTAAACAGCTCCATTGGCTCTTCACTGCCCCCCATTTCTAGGATGTTGTTCAGGAAGCTTAGACCCGTCTCTTTGTTGAAGATGCCTTCTTCTTCAAAGCGAGAATACGCGTCTGACGACAGCACTTCAGCCCACAGGTAGCTGTAGTAACCCGCACTGTAGCCACCAGCAAAAATATGGCCGAAGCTGTGTGAGAAACGCGCCCACTCAACCGCAGGAACTACCGCGACTTTCTCTTTCACTTTCGCCAGAGTTTCCAGTACACGCGCACCCACTTCAGGGTCATATTCGGTGTGAAGCGTGAAGTCGAACAAGCCGAATTCTAGCTGACGCAAAATACCCATCGCAGATTGGAAGTTTTTCGCTGCGAGCATTTTGTCTAGCATCGCTTTAGGTAGCGGCTCACCTGTCTCATAGTGACCAGAAATGAACGCCAGCGCATCCTCTTCCCAACACCAGTTTTCTAGGAACTGACTTGGTAGCTCAACCGCATCCCAAGGCACGCCATTAATACCTGAAACAGCACCTGTATCAACTTGCGTCAACATGTGGTGGATTCCATGACCAAACTCATGGAATAGCGTCACGACTTCATCGTGCGTGAACAGTGCTGGTTTGTCGCCCACTGGACGGTTGAAGTTACACGTTAGATACGCAACCGGCGTTTGCAGCTCGCCAGATAGCGTAACGCGACGACCACGACAATCATCCATCCACGCGCCGCCACGTTTGTGTTCACGAGCGTAGAGATCTAGGTAGAAACTGCCACGGAGTGTGCCTTCAGCATCAAAGATATCGAAAAAGCGCACGGACTCATGCCAAGTGTCTACGCCTTCGCGCTCAGTAACGGTCATGCCAAACACGCGGTTTAGCACTTCAAACAGACCGCTCACGACTTTTGACTCTGGGAAGTATGGGCGCAGTTCTTCATCCGAAATTTGGAACAGGTGCTGCTTTTGTTTCTCGCTGTAGTAAGCGATATCCCAAACGTTCAGCTCTTCAACACCAAACTCACTTTTCGCAAACTGACGTAACTCTTCGACTTCACGTTCACCTTGCGGTTTCGCTCGTGTCGCTAGGTCATTCAGGAAGCCCAGCACTTGATCCGGCGTTTCAGCCATCTTTGTTGCTAACGACTTTTCACTGTAAGTATTGAAACCTAGCATACGTGAAATTTCATGGCGCAGTTTTAGCTGCTCAGTAATGATTTCTGAGTTATCCCATTTGCCTGCGTTTGGACCTCGATCAGAAGCGCGCGTCACGTACGCTTCGTACACTTCTTTACGCAACTCTTGGTTATCGCAGTACGTCATGACAGGTAGGTAAGATGGGATATCTAGCGTAATTAGGTAACCATCTAACTCTTTTGCTTCTGCGGCAGCTTTCGCTGCTGCCAGCGCCGATTCTGGCATACCTGCTAGGTCTTTCTCGTCTGTGATGTGCTCGGTCCAACCCATGGTGGCATCCAGCACATTGTTAGAGAATTTAGAGCTCAGCTCAGACATACGTTTGCTGATCTCGCCGTAACGGTGCTGCTCATCGGATGGCAAACCAATGCCTGATAACTCGAAATCACGCAGTGCATCAGTGATGGTTTTCTGCTGGGCACGAGTTAACGTTGCAAATTCTTCGCTCGCTTTGATGGTTTTGTACGCTTCGTACAACCCTTTGTGCTGACCAACCCAAGTGCCGTACTCTGACAAAATTGGTAGGCAACTTTCGTAAGCTTCACGTAGCTCTTCGCTGTTCACTACCGAGTTCATGTGACCCACTGGCGACCAGATGCGGCTTAAGCGATCATCCGCTTCTTCAATTGGCGCAATCACACTGTCCCAAGTTGGGTGAGCGTTGTCTTGTAGAACTTCATCGATTTTTGCTCGGCAGTCAGCAATCGCTTGCTCAACGGCAGGCTTGATGTGTTCTGGTTTAATTTGAGAAAACGGAGGTAGGTCCGTAAACGTCAGAAGAGGATTAGACATGAATAATTCCTTTTGTGTTTTGACTCTGTGATTGCCTGTCTATTTTGTGTAGATAGGCCAACTCAATGTACAGACGAGCCAGCAACATGGATTGGGGGAGCTCCGTTCCCTTTCTCTATGCCGCGATGACCATCTTATAGTCAACCAGCGCTACTCTGTCCTTGAGTCTTGTTATACCTAAATGAGATTTCACACCCTTTTGAGTGCGAGAAACTTACCTAGTTCAATTCGATTACCAATAGTAAGTGTGGGTGACTTAAAGAAATTTCAATAGCGTCCCCTTATCAGAGGAACAGATTTGATTGGAAGTTCTACATCTTTAAGTTACTTGAGTATAATACCGCCATAGAGTGAAAATCACAGACCACACTCAGCCAAAGAGTGTTTCGAGAGTTTAATTTGTTAAGTTACCGCCACAGCTTCCACGCTGGCAACCATGCCGACGTGGTCAAACACATCGTTCAAAGCCTCATTCTTGATGCGCTGAAACAAAAAGATAAGCCATTCGTTTATCACGATACCCACTCGGGTGTAGGCCGTTACGATCTGACTCACGAATGGTCTGAAAAAACGGGCGAATACAAACAAGGCATCGCACGTATTTGGGATAACCCAAGCATTCCTGAAGACATCAAAAGCTACATCGATGCCATTAAAGTGCTCAACAACGGCGAGAAGCTGCGTTACTACCCAGGCTCACCACGTGTGGCGCGCGCGCAAATCCGCCCACAAGATCGCATGGTGCTGACCGAGTTGCACCCGGCCGATCACCCATTGTTAGAGCAAGAATTCCATCGTGATCGCCAAGTGAGCATCTTCAAAGAAGACGGATTCCAACGCCTCAAAGCAAGCCTACCGCCACAAGAGCGTCGTGGTTTGGTGCTGATTGACCCACCATACGAACTCGCGAAAGAGTACCGCGATGTGGTACGAGCGATTCATCAGAGCCATAAACGTTGGGCAACCGGTATCTACGCGATTTGGTACCCAGTGGTAAACCGTCACGACATCGAAGATATGATCGAAGGCTTGGAAGCACTGGGCATTCGTAAAATTCTGCAAATCGAGTTAGGTGTTGCACCAGATACCAACGAGCGCGGCATGACGGCATCCGGCATGATTGTGATTAACCCGCCATGGAAACTGGAAAGCCAGATGAAAGAGATTCTGCCATTCCTGCAAGACGCGATCGCACCAGCAACTGGCCACTGGAAAGTGGACTGGATTGTGCCAGAGTAAGCACTTCAGTACCGATATCTTCAAGCGCAACGATATTCTCGTTGCGCTTTTTTATGCTCTCACCTTCTCCCTCCAGTCGTGCTTATTCTTCTTTTTGTGCCTCTCATCGCTATTTGTCATAAGTATTGTCGCTTTTTCCCATTTAGGAATTAGTCGAATTCGATTTATGATAGTGGGATAACGGTGGCATTGAGTTCGGACAAGGTCATCCCAATCTATCTATGTACCAGATAAAATTTATAAGCTCTTGGAGAAAGTAATGGCGACTCATTTTGACTATATCTGTATCGGTGGCGGCAGTGGCGGCATCGCATCTGCAAACCGTGCGGCGATGTACGGCGCGAAAGTTGCGCTAATCGAAGCTCAAGACCTTGGCGGTACCTGTGTCAACGTAGGTTGTGTACCGAAAAAAGTGATGTGGCATGGCGCGCAAATCGCAGAAGCAATGAACCTGTACGCAGAAGATTACGGTTTTGATGTCGACGTGAAAGGTTTCGACTGGAGCAAACTGGTTGAGAGCCGTCAGGCATACATCGGTCGTATTCACCAATCTTACGATCGCGTTCTTGGCAACAACAAAGTAAACGTGATTAAAGGCTTTGCTAAGTTTGTTGACGAAAAAACTGTCGAAGTAAACGGTGAACACTACACAGCAGATCACATCCTGATCGCGGTTGGTGGTCGTCCTACTATTCCAAACATTCCAGGCGCTGAATACGGCATCGATTCAAACGGCTTCTTCGACCTAGCAGAGCAACCAAAACGCGTTGCGGTTGTGGGTGCTGGCTACATCGCAGTTGAAATTGCTGGCGTACTGCACGCGCTAGGTACAGAAACGCACCTGTTCGTACGTAAAGAGTCACCACTGCGTAGCTTCGATCCAATGATCATCGATACGTTGGTTGAAGTGATGGACGCAGAAGGTCCAAAACTGCACACCCACTCTGTACCAAAAGAAGTGGTAAAAGAAGCCGATGGCAGCCTAACTCTGCACCTAGAAAACGGTGAAAGCCAAAACGTTGACCAACTGATTTGGGCAATCGGTCGTCACCCAGCGACAGACGCAATCAACCTAGCGTCAACCGGCGTGGCAACGAACGAAAAAGGCTACATCAAGGTAGACGAATACCAAGAAACTAACGTGAAAGGCATCTACTGTGTGGGTGACATCATGGAAGGCGGTATCGAACTAACACCAGTAGCAGTGAAAGCGGGTCGTCAACTTTCTGAGCGTTTGTTCAACAACAAACCAAACGCGAAGATGGACTACGATTTAGTACCAACTGTGGTATTTAGCCACCCACCAATCGGCACTATCGGTCTAACAACGCAAGAAGCAGAAGAGAAGTACGGCAAAGACAACATCAAAGTCTACACATCTGGCTTTACTGCGATGTACACCGCTGTTACTAAGCACCGTCAACCATGTAAGATGAAGCTTGTATGTGCGGGCGAAGAAGAAACGGTTGTTGGCCTACACGGCATCGGTTTCACGGTAGATGAAATGATCCAAGGCTTCGGCGTAGCAATGAAGATGGGCGCAACCAAAGCAGACTTCGACTCTGTTGTGGCTATCCACCCAACGGGCTCTGAAGAGTTCGTAACGATGCGTTAATTACGCGCTAATCGCATTGCTGATTTCAGCGAATCATTTGAAAAGGTCACCTTAGGGTGACCTTTTTTTGTTAGCCCATGCTTAACTCGCGTTCTCCAATAACGTGCGAATAAACTCGGCTTTGATAGCACTCTCCTGCTTACCGTCATGAATCAGACACAAGTCTGCACGCAGTGACTCTTTCAGCTTGATAAAACGAATCCCATGCCAATGATGCTGAGAAAACGTCGACGGCACCAACGTCACGGTATTGCTGTTTGCCACATACGCCATCAAGGTGCTTGGCTCCACCACTTGTTTGCCAATATGGGGTGAAAAGCCTTCTTGCAGACAGGCATTAATGATGAAGTTTGCCGAGGCAGAATTCGCCAAACTCATAAACGCAAACTCACACGTCTTTAAATCTTGGAGTCGCAGCAAAGATTTGCTGGCTAACTCATGTTGCTCCGACACCGCCACCACAAACACATCTTTGCCCAAAGACACCGACTGATACGGATAAATGTTGAGTGCATCGGCAAAACGCACAATGCCCACATCGATTTTCTTCTCGCTCAGGTGCTTCTTTTGCGTCTCTGGGTTAAGGTCAAAAATGTCGGCGTGATAAGTGTCATGCTCAGCATGGAAGCGCTGTAACAGACGATCAAATCCGCCCCAAAATGCGCTACTTACCACACCAACTCGCAAGATGTTTCTCTGGTTCAAACCCACTTGCTGCACTTGATTGAGCGAGACATCTAAGGTCTGAAAAATCAGTTGGCATTTGGACTCCAACAATCGCCCGGCCTCCGTTAGCATGACGTTTCTTGAATCACGCTCAAACAGTTTGACGTTAAGCACCTCTTCCAACTCTTTGATGCGATTGCTCAACGGCGAATTGGTGATATTAAGGTTCTCGGCGGCCTTAGTGAAATGCTTGGTTTGTGCGACCTCGTAAAAGTAACGCAGCATCTTCAGCGTCACGCGCTCAAATGGTTCTGACTTCATGCATTGAGTCCTAGCGAATTTCATCATCCTCTTTTTAAGGATGATAGTAGCGAATAAAGCAAAGATAACCAGCGCAGAAAGTCACACAATGGAATCAACACACAACCAGAAGGTGACTAACATGAATCACGATCCAGTAATCGGCGCGCTACAAACCATTCACGAACGCAAACCAAACTTCCAACCTAAAGCGGCGTTTATTTTAGGCTCTGGCTTAGGCGTATTGGCAGACGAGCTACAAGACAAAGTGGTCATTCCATACGAAGAGCTCGAAGGCTTTCCGGTTAGCACCGTGCAAGGCCACTCTGGTGAGTTGGTACTTGGCACCATGGGCGGCGTAGACGTCGTGTGCATGAAAGGTCGCGGTCACTACTACGAACACGGCTCAATGAAGGTCATGACCACGCCCGTACGCACCTTTAAAAAGCTGGGCTGTGAGTTTCTGCTCGTCACCAACGCGGCAGGCTCACTTCGCCCTGAACGCATCGACGTCGGTTCTCTGGTGGTATTTCATGACCACATCAATACCATGCCTGAATCGCCAATGATCGGTCCGAATGATGAAGAGTACGGCCCGAGGTTCTTCAGCCTCGCCAATGCGTACGACAAAGACCTGCGCGCAGAAGCGTTTGAAGTCGGCAAAGCCAATGGCATTCACCTGAATGAAGGTGTGTTTGTCTCTTACACAGGCCCCAACTTTGAGACCGCAGCCGAAATCCGCATGATGCAGATCATCGGTGGTGATGTAGTGGGCATGTCGGTCGTGCCAGAAGTGATTTCTGCGGCGCATTGCGGCTTACCCGTATTGGCAGTGTGTGCGATCACCAACATGGCAGAAGGTTTGGGTGATGTAGAACTGTCTCACGCCCAAACATTGAAGTGCGCGAAGCTAGCCGAAGCCGATTTCATTCGCTTTATTAAGCGCTTTATGAAGCATCACTTCTAAAGCTGTTTCATTCCCAAAAGCAAAAGGGTCATCAAGTAACTTGATGACCCTTTTTTGTGTCACGTTTTCTAACGTTCGGGGGTATTTCGGAGCCGTTTGTGCGTTTTACTTAACTGCACGAACCAATTCAGCAATGCCTTCCCAATCGCCGTTGTCCATCATTGCGGTTGGCACCATCCAAGTACCGCCACAAGCTACAACCGATTTCAGCGCTAGGTAATCTTCCACGTTGGATGGGCTTACGCCACCTGTTGGCATGAATTCCACTGGGTAAACCGCCGTCAGTGCTTTCAGCATGTTTACGCCGCCTGATGGCTCAGCAGGGAAGAACTTCAACGTACGCAAACCCATTTCCATCGCTTGCTCAACCAAGCTTGGGTTGTTTACACCCGGTACGATAGTCACACCACGTTGCTGACAGTATTTCACTGTGGTTGGGTTGAAGCCTGGGCTAACGATAAAGTCCACGCCCGCTTCGATTGCGATATCCACTTGTTCTGTGGTCAGAACGGTGCCCGCGCCAATCAACAGCTCTGGGTACGATTCACGCATGATGCGAATCGACTCCGCCGCAGCTTCGGTGCGGAATGTCACTTCCGCACATGGTAAACCGTTCTCTACCAACACTTTTGCCAGTGGCAGAGCGTGTGCTACGTCGTTGATTGCGATAACTGGGACGATTTTGATTTCTCTTAATCGTTGTTCAAGTGTTGTCATGGGGAACCTCTAAAGAATAAAGCTTAATGTTGCGACGATAATAAACGCGATACCGCCAAGTAACGTTTCCATTACCGTCCAAGTTTTTAATGTGGTTTTCTCATCCATCTCAAGCAAACGAGATACCAACCAGAAACCAGAGTCATTGAAGTGAGACAGTACCGTTGCACCACCCGCAATCGCGATTACGATAAAGCAAAGGTCGAGTTCACTCAAACCTGTTGATGCAGCCACAACTGGCGCGATAAGAGCTGCCGTAGTGGTTAGCGCTACCGTTGCCGAGCCTTGAGCAACACGCAGACAGGTTGAAATAACAAACGCCGCCACAATCACAGGCATACCTGTATCTGTAAGAACGTCAGCCAGTGCATCACCGATACCACTTGAACGCAGTACGCCGCCAAACATGCCACCTGCACCCGTTACTAGGATAACACCACAGATAGGAGCCAATGACTCACCACATAATTTTTCTAGTTTTGCCATGCCGTAGTCTTTGGCAAACACAGCCAGACAGACAATCAAAGTGATCAGCAACGCAACTGGGGTTTTACCTAGCATGCGTAGGAACTCAACCAGTGCCGTTTTGCCATCAATCAAACCTGCAACCGCCAGTGTGTTCAATACCGTATCCAAACAGATTAGCAGGACTGGCAGCACAAGGATGGTCATAACCGTGCCAAATTTTGGTGCGTTGCGCTCATCCACCATCGCTTCGCCATTAAAGAAGGCTTTAGATAGTGGGATATCGAATTTTTTGCCCGCGTACAAACCAAATAGGTAAGCGCCAAGGTACCAAGTTGGAATAGCAACCAAAATACCCACCACCAATAGCAGACCGATGTTTGCGCCAAGGAATTCTGCCGCTGCAACCGGACCTGGGTGTGGTGGAACAAACGCGTGCATAACCGCAAAAGCACCGGCTGCTGGCAACGCGTATTTAATTGGTGAGCCACCAAAACGAGCCGCCACACTTAGGATGATTGGCATCATCACTACAAGGCCAGCATCGAAGAAGATTGGGAAGCCAAACAGTAATGAAGCGACGCCCAAAGCAAATGGTGCGCGCTCTTTACCAAAGCGACCAATCAAAGTGTCTGCCAGCACTTTCGCACCGCCAGTCACTTCAAGAATTTTACCGATCATCGCACCAAGACCAACCAGCAATGCCACGGAAGCCAGTGTGCCGCCGAAGCCGCCCATCATGGTCGATACGACTTTCTCAGAAGGAACGCCAGTGGCGATTGCTGTGCCTAAACTCACCATAGTAAGGGAAGCAAAAGCATGGACTTTCAGTTTAATGATCAGAACGAGTAACGCTGCAATGGCAAGGCCTGCAATCGTCAGTAGGAACGTAGGATCTGGGGCTTGGGTTAATTGCTCCATAGGTTCACCTTTAAGAATTATTGTTTGTGTTATGGTTCACATTTATTTCAGTTACCGGTAACATGTTACCGATAACATGAATAAGATAAACCCATATTTTAAAGTGAATTCAAAAATTGAGATCACGCGCAAATTTGGTTATGAGGATAAGTTATGGCTGGTAGTAGTGTCATCGTTATGGGCGTT
This sequence comes from Vibrio sp. YT-17, assembly GCF_033337375.1. Lineage (NCBI taxonomy): Bacteria > Pseudomonadati > Pseudomonadota > Gammaproteobacteria > Vibrionales > Vibrionaceae > Vibrio > Vibrio sp. YT-17. The sequence continues at coordinate 26,588 of NZ_JAWOQP010000026.1, read as the reverse complement.
TGTGCTAGTGGTAAAAGCACAATTGGTGAGCATCTAGCGAAAAAGCTAGGGCGTAAATTCATTGATGGTGATGATCTTCATCCACGAGCGAACATTCAGAAAATGGCATCGGGCCAGCCTCTGAACGATGATGATCGCAAGCCATGGCTAGAACGCATTCGTGATGCGGCGTACAGCCTAGAAAGCAAAAACGAACACGGCATTATTGTCTGTTCAGCACTGAAAAAGATTTACCGCGATCAGATCCGCGAAGGCAACGACAACGTGACCTTCCTGTTCCTTGATGGCGATATGGAGTTGATCCTTAATCGCATGCGTATGCGCAAAGGCCACTTCATGAAAGAAAACATGGTGAAGAGCCAATTCGAGACGCTAGAGCGCCCAGACAACGAGCCTCAAACTCTGATCATCAGTATCGACGGAGACATCAGCGACGTGGTGGAACGCTCTGCCGCTGAGCTAATCAAAATGCAAGCGATCGAGGTGGCGTAATGACTCACTCTGTTGTTCTTGAGGTCACACAACGTTTGACCGAGCGCAGCCGTGAAGCGCGCGCTGCCTTTCTTACTCGCACCGAAGTGCAAGCCGAAGCGGGCAAAGGCCGCGTTGGTTTATCTTGTGGTAACTTAGCCCATGCAGTCGCCGCTTCTTGCTCTTCTGAAAAGAAAAATATTCTCGATTTTACTCATGCCAATGTCGCGCTGATCAGCGCCTACAACGACATGTTGAGCGCCCACCAGCCGTACCAAGATTACCCAGTGCAAATCAAACAAGTGCTGGCGGACTACGGCCATACGGCGCAAGTCGCAGGTTGTGTGCCAGCGATGTGCGATGGGGTGACTCAAGGTCAAGCAGGCATGGATATGTCGCTGTTTTCACGTGACTTAATTGCGCAATCAACGGCGTTGTCTTTGAGTCACAATGTCTTTGATGCCACATTACTGCTTGGTATCTGTGACAAAATCGCCCCGGGGCAACTGATGGGCGCGCTGTCTTACGCGCATCTACCGACTGCGTTTGTACCAGCGGGTCTGATGGCAACAGGCATCAGCAATGAAGAGAAAGTCGACGTGCGCCAAAAATACGCAGCGGGTGAAGTCGGCAAAGACGCTCTGCTGGATATGGAGTGTCGCGCTTACCACTCTGCGGGGACGTGTACGTTTTACGGCACAGCCAACACCAACCAGTTGGTGTTCGAAGCCATGGGCTTGATGCTGCCAGGTTCGGCATTCATCCATCCCCATACCCAACTGCGTAAAGCGTTAACCGATCACGCGGCTCTGAAAATCGCCTCAATGACGGCGGGTTCTGCACACTTCCGTCCGTTGGCAGAAGTGGTCACAGAAAAGAGCTTGGTCAACGGCATCATCGCTCTACTCGCATCTGGCGGCAGTACCAATCACACCATTCATATGATCGCCGTGGCGCGTGCTGCTGGCATCTTGCTCACGTGGCAAGACATCAGCGATCTGTCGGATGTGGTTCCTTTGTTAGCTCGCGTTTACCCGAACGGCCCAGCCGATATGAACGCGTTCCAAGACGCGGGGGGCGTGCCCGCGTTATTGCACCGCTTGAACCAATCCGAGCTTTTGCATCGCGATGTGAAACCCGTGTTTGGTGAATTTGAAGACCAAATGACGCTGCCGAGCCTTGTCGATGGCCAACTGACTTGGAGGCCGTGCCAAGGCAGCCAAGACGGTGACGTGATCGCCAAACCAGACGCCACTTTCCAAAACACCGGCGGCACTCGCGTACTTCACGGTAACTTGGGCAAAGCCGTGGTGAAAGTGTCTGCGGTGAAAGAAGAGCAACGCGTGATTGTGGCACCAGCGATCGTATTCCAATGCCAACACGAAGTGGAAGCCGCTTACAAACGTGGCGAGCTGAACAAAGACTGCATCGTTGTGGTCACACACAACGGCCCAGCGGCAAACGGCATGCCTGAACTGCATAAACTGATGCCAATCCTCGGCAACGTGCAGAAAGCGGGCTTTAAAGTGGCGCTAGTTACTGACGGTCGTTTATCTGGCGCATCCGGTAAAATTCCGTCTGCGATTCATGTTTCTCCAGAAGCCATTCGTGGTGGCTCGATTGGTTTGGTGCGCAACGGCGATTTGATTCGTCTGGATTGCCAAACGGGCGAACTGAACAACTTAAGCGACACCACTGGTCGCGAGTTGATTCATTTCGATACCGAATCGACCCAACAAACTTGGGGACGAGGCTTGTTTAGCGTGATCCGCCAAAACGTATCGAGTGCAGAAGAAGGCGCAAGCTTTATTGTTTAAGGCGAGAAGAAAGACCTCGTCATTCCGACGAGACTAAGCAAGATCAGGAATCTACTATCAACGTGCTGTGAAGTCAGAGAAAACACCTCTGCCACAGCACTTTTTGTTGGTAGATTCTGAATCACACTCGTCCCTCGCTTTTCAGAATGACGAGCTTTAGGATTGGCCTCTATTCTTTCTAAAAACGAATGAATCCGTCACTCCGACGAGCCTAGGCGAGATCAGGAATCTAATATCAACGTGCTGTGAAGCCAGAGAAAATCCCCTCTGCTACAGCACTTTTTGTTGGTAGATTCTGAATCACGCTCGTCCCTCGCTGTTCAGAATGACGAGCTTTGAGATTGGCCACCGCTCTTTCTAAAAACGAATGAATCCGTCATTCCGACGAGCCTAGGCGAGCTCAGGAATCTACTATCAACGTGCTGTGAAGCCAGAGAAAACTCCTCTGCCACAGCACTTTTTGTTGGTAGATTCTGAATCACGCTCGTCCCTCGCTGTTCAGAATGACGAGCTTTGGGATTAGCCTCAGTTCTTTCTAAAAAACGAATGAATCCGTCATTCCGACGAGCCTAAGCGAGATCAGGAATCTACTATCAACGTGTTGTGAAGCCAGAGAAAACTCCTCTGCCACAGCACTTTTTTGTTGGTAGAGCCTGAATCACGCTCGTCCCTCGCTGTTCAAAATGACGAACTTTAGGATTGGCCTCTGTTCTTTTTAAAAATGAATGAGTCCGTCATTCCGACGAGCCTAGGCGAGATCAGGAATCTAATATCAAGGTGCTGTGAAGCCAGAGAAAACCCCTCTTCCACAGCACTTTTTGTTGGTAGATTCTGAATCACGCTCGTCTCTTGCTGCTCAGAATGACGATATCTAGCATTCAGTAAATTACATCAAGCGGTCTTCATCACTACGACGGCAGCAATCACCACAAAGATACCAAACCAGCCGATTGGCTTGAGTTTCTGCTTAAACAGCAAGGCTCCACCCACTGCGGTACCCAAGATACCGATCGCACCCCAAGAGGCATAAGCAATGGCTAAGTCGATCTCTTTCACCGCTTGTGCCAACAGTGTGAATGCTGTCAGTACCAACACAATCGCCGCAATGCCCCAGCCTTTATATTTAAAGCCTTTTGAGCGTGTCAGCGCCATATTGGCCATGATATCGACCAAGGCAGCCATCACGACAAATCCAAATGACATCGTAAAAAATTGACTCATGATTCGCACCTTGTACTAGTAGAAAATGAACGTTCTTTTGCCGGTTTATCGGCATTTTTCTTGGCGTTAGGTTGACCATGTGATTCCCCTAAGGTCACACACACAATGCCAACAACGGCTAACATCAAACCAAACAATTCTTGATGGTTTAAGTTGGCATCAAAGGCGATGATCGACACCACGGTGATCAACGAGATACCTAACCCTTCCCAAACAGCGTATGCCACACCTATCGATATTTTCTTCGCGGCAAACGCGAGAAAGTAGTAAGAGATTGCGATCAGCACATACATTACGATGTAGCCCCACCACCCGTGCCCTTGTCCGATAAGAGACATAGTGCTGGTGCCAGCCACTTCGGCAACGATGGCGAGCAATAAAAATAGACGTGCAACTAGCATGATTAATCCTCCATCAGAAATTAAAAAAATGCATAACGGAGAATGGTGAATGCCGCGTACCTGTATCGACATTCAAAAAGTTAAAAAGATAAAAATGAGCCACTTCTCCTGACTATTTGAGATAAGGTTAGCGCTGGGTAGGAAAAAGAGACAGGTAATTGAGATATTCATTTTTGAATATCTTAAGAAGTAAGTTGTCTATGTAATCACACAATATTGATAAGGTTAAAGCATCTACTCTCATTCAGCCGATGCCATAAAGTGACATCACTGCGTAAAAATCAGCGGCGTATTGAGGGTTTGTCGCACCACTTTATGCAGGTGTCTGTGCAAAGGATGGTTGCGGTTGGTTTGAAGGAAACCGCCAGAGACAACAAACTGGCTAAACTCACGATTAACGGGTGGCATTGCGTAAGAGGCGAGTTCTGGCATCAACAATGCTGAGCTTTGACTGGCATACATAATCGCGTCGGTTTCTTGCAACATTTGGCAAGCCAAACGCAAATTATAGGACTTCAGTAACACTACTGGCTCATAACCCATGCGTCGATACTCGGACTCCACGGTACAAAGCGGTTTATATGACGCAGGCGCAGGCAAAGAGACGAGTGGTAGTTTGGACACCGTGTCCCAATCATTGCTGACTTTCGACAACGTTGGGTGGTTTTTGCGCGCCAAAATCACTCGTTTTTCAACGAATAACGGGCGCATGTAAATGTCTTTCGACAGCTCGGTCTCTTGGTCAAGAATGCAGTAATCGTGCTCGCCTTCTAACATTTCATCGTGCGAGTAAGTATTCCAGCTGGAAAAGGCAAAGTGCGCTTTGGGAAAGGCTCGATGACAACCAGTGAGCAGTCGCTGCCCTTGCTCATCCATCAAATAAGGGTCAGTTACAATCGCAATCTGCCCTTGGTATTGCAGTGGGTCGAACACTTCAAATTCTTGCACCACTTTTTCCAGTGGTGCAACCATATTGTCGAACTCGGCGGCGAGACGAATCGCCATGGGTGATGGCTCTACCCCATGTGCTTTACGCACAAAAAGCGGGTCATCAAACACTTGCTTCAACTTCATCACGCCGCGGCTAGCGCTCGGTTGAGAAATGCCAAGCTGCATTGCGGCCAGCTTGATGCTGCGGTTTTCCACCACGGCTTTTAATAAACGCATTAAGTTGAGATCCAATGCATCCAGCTGATGTGCCATACCCTAACCTACCAATACCATTGATGAGCGAATACAAAGAGCAGTTAACAATTAGTTAAACACTCTCTCCCGACGTGATCTGATAACCCATATCGAAGACTTTTTCTTCTTGCGTTTCGCCTTTCAGGCGCGCAATTAATAGCTCTGCGCTCTTTACACCAATTTGGAAACGCGGCGTATCAACGCTGGTCAGTTTCGGACTGATGGTTTGACCGATATCCAACGCGTTATAGCCCGCCACTGCCAATTGCTGTGGAACTTGAATGCCACGTTGCTGCGCACTCAGCATGGTGCCAATTGCGATGTCATCGTTGGTACAGAACACCCCATCGAGCGTTGGGTGCGTTTCCAGTGCGCGTTCGAGCAAATCATGCGCTAAAGAAAAACTAGAATGATCACCAGTTAATACATGTTTGGGTTCTAGCCCTGCTTCTGTCATCGCGCGATCGTAACCTTGCATCCGCAATTTGGTTCGCGTATCCAGACGCGCGCCAAAATAGACGATTGTACGCTTCCCCGTATCTAGCATCTGCTTAACCACGGTGTACGACGCATCTTCATGATCGAGTCCAACCGCCATATCAATCGGCTCCGATGGCAGTTCCATGGTTTCGACCACCGGAATGCCCGCATTTTTGATCATCTGTAATGTACGCGGCGTGTGATGGCTTTCAGTTAGAATAAGCCCATCGACTTGATAAGAGAGTAATGACGCGATCTTGCGCTCTTCTTCAAGCTCATCGTAGCTAAAATGCGCTAAAAGCGTCTCATAGCCATTGGCTTTGGTCACCATCTCTATGCCCTGAACAAAGGAAGCAAAAATTTGGTTGGACAAAGACGGCAGTAAAATACCAATGGCTTTACTGGAGGACTTTGACAACATCGCCGGTGCACGGTTTTCGATGTAACCCATCTCTTCAATCGCAGTCGCAATCTTGGCCCGAGTCTTTTCTGCCACCGATTCAGGGTTACGCATATAGCGTGAAACGGTCATCTTCGTGACGCCAACCTGGTCTGCGACATCCTGCAATGTCGTACGAGTTTTCTTATTCTGTTGAGCCATAAATATGTGATTTATCAGTAATGTTACAAGTAACATTATGACGAATAGACTCTCTGCCGACAAGTTCAGTGAAAATAATTCGCAAAATGAGATGAATATCAGTGGTAGAGCGTATTAGCAAACGCATCACAAAGAAACGCCACTTAAATAGCGATAATATTTGAGACCGCAAAAAAGCCCCGAACTCGGGGCTTTCTTCTATATTTTGACCGCAATATCTGAGTCGTTATTTCACGCACACCACGTTCAACAATGAGGTCCCGGTGAGCTGATTGGGCTCACGATCGGCGAACAAACCTTTCTTATCTTTGCCCCAATACGGCAGTTGCAGTGGCCATTGATTTTTTTCCATCACCCCAGACGCCCTCAGCGCTTTAAACTCTGCAGGGTTAGCTAAGTTCATACCCAGTTGCTGACATACTTTGTGCGAGTTTTCGTAGTTGAGGCGGTTCCACGGCTTACCATGTTCCATGTAAAACTGATTATGGTGATCGAGTAAATATGGGACCACGTACGTTTTGCCCTGCACTGAAGTTCTCAACCGAACTTCAATGTCATCATTTCCAGTGACAATTGGCTTCGCTTTGGTCTTAGCAACAGGCGTAGACGAAGAGCTATCACGCGAACTTTTTGCCTTGGTATCTGGCTTCTCTGCCCGCGCTTTAAAGGCGTCGGTATCAGCTCGCACAGCAGGAACTGGCGCGGGTTTCGGGGTCACCGTCGGTGTTGGCTTAACCGAAGATGCGGCTGATTTCGACGATACAGTAGATTTAGGTGTAGGTGGTGTTACTGGTTGTTTCGTCCCTTTCCCAACCACTCGGATGAACGCCTCTTTGTAATTCGACAAGGTTTTGACTCCTCGTAAGTCATCCCTCGCATCAGACAATGCCTTGTAAGGTCCAATCAAACAGCGATAGCCTTTGGATTCAGGCTTCATCCATACGTCAGTCGTGATTTTACTATAGAGAGGCTTAGCTTTCGCGAGAGACATAGGCTTGGGTAGCAATCCGCATTGAATCCAGTAAAGGTAGTTGCCCCCCTGCGGCACTTTCTTTCCCCATACTCCGTTACCAATTGGGCACGTTTTCTCAAGCATCGGTAATTCTTTCTCGCTGGCTTGAGTGGCTTGGCAAAGGAACTCCTCCGCCGATACTGGGCTAGAAAACTGGGCGCATACTAGCAACAAACCCAAAGCCAGGCTTGCTTGGAAGATACGAGATGGGTGTTGTGCCTTCTTCATTTCCATACACTTCACTCTAAATTAGTGGGTAAGGTCATTATGGCGGCAAAGCGCCAAAAAAATGTGAACAAAGAATAACTAGCAAAAAAAGAGCCGGAATTTGCATCCGGCTCTCAGTTTAGGAAGGAATTAAGTGAATTTACAACGCTTGGTGGGAAAATTCTTATCCTTTGTACAGTTTCGGGTTGAATACATCACGTAGCCAGTCGCCCAACAGGTTGATAACCAAAACCAATGTTACTAGCACGATGCCAGGGAAAGCAGTAATCCACCATGCACCAGAGAAGATGTAGTTAAAGCCGATGCTGATTAGCGCACCCAGTGACGGCTGATCGACTGGCAGACCCAAACCTAGGAATGACAGCGCCGCTTCCGACATGATCGCGTTCGCTACCTGTACCGTCGAGATAACCAAGATTGGCGATAGACAGTTTGGCAGAATGTGACGGAACATGATTCGCGGAGCTTTAAAGCCCATCACACGCGCCGCTTCGACGTATTCTTTCTTCTTCTCTGCCAATACCGAGGCACGAATAGTCCGTGCGTATTGCGGCCATTCAGCCACACCGATGATCACCACCAGCATCACCACCGCGTATTGGCTGTAAAAATCGCTGCCAAAGCTGGCTTTGAAAATGGCCGATACGATGATCGCCACCATCATGGTTGAGAACGATAGTTGAACATCCGCAAAGCGCATCAAGAAGCTATCGATACGACCACCGAAGTAACCCGCCGACAAACCAATGATGATACCCAGAATCAACTGAAGACCGACGGCTAAAAAGCCGATCGTCAAAGACAAACGAGAGCCGTAAAGAATGGTCGATAAAACATCGCGGCCTTGCTCATCAGTACCAAGAACAAAACGCTCATCGCCCTCTTCCATCCAAGACGGTGGTAGCTCTGAATCCATGATGTCGATAGACGTCAGATCGTACGGGTCTGTTGGCGCAAGAATCGGTGCAGCCAATGCCAATACTAAGAACATCATAAAGACGGTAAAACTCGCCATCGCCACTTTGTCGCGTTTGAAGTAATACAGAAAATCTGACTCTTTGAAACGCTGCCACGCTGATGGAGCAGGAGCTGGTGTTAAATTTGATTGGCTCATGATTAAGCTCCTTTTCCAGTTAGGTTCACAGTTGGGTTGATGATGCCGTACAGCAAGTCAACGATGGTATTGGTTACCACGAAGATCAGACCAACAAAGATAACGTAGGCAGTGATCAGCGGTGTATCTACACGGTTGATTGCCTCTAGGAAAAGGAAGCCAGTGCCCGGCCATTGGAACACGGTTTCAGTAAGAATGGTGTAGGCCACCATGGTACCAATCTGCACACCACCTACTGTCAATACTGGTAGCATGGTGTTCTTAAGTGCATGTTGGTAATAAATCTTTTGTAAGTTCAAACCTTTTGCTTTGGCGAACTTAATGTATTCCGAACTCAGAACTTCCAGCATTTCTGAACGCACCAAGCGGATGAACAACGGCAACATGATAGACGCTAGCGCAATACAAGGTAGGATGAGGTGCTTGATACCATCAATGGTAAAGAAGCCAGATTCCCAACCGAGCACATTAGCGGTCTCGCCCCGCCCGTAGGAAGGCAGCCAACCGAGTTCTATGGAGAAGACATACATCAGCATGATTGCGGTTAAGAACACCGGAATCGAGATACCGACACTGCTCATCGCCATGACAAATTTGGTAAAAACACTCTTAGGATGAATCGCAGAGTACACCCCAAGCGGAATAGAGAAAACAATGATGATAAGCGTCGCGCCAAACACGAGCTCTAATGTAGCCACCAGCTTGTCGAGAATCACCTCAACCGCAGGTCGCTTGAAAAAATATGAGGTACCCAAATCACCTTGCAGTGCATTACCCACAAAGCGCGTATACTTTGTGATAAAGGGATCGTTCAGGCCTAAGTCGTCGCGTAGCGCTTGACGCTCCGATTCCGAAACCGACTGACCTACAAGCTCACGCAGCGGATCACCCAGGTTGTCCTGAATGGCAAACGCCACCAAACTGATCACAAACATCACTATCAGTGCCTGAAACAGGCGCTTGACCAGAAACGAAAACATTCCTTGCCCCTTAACTATCCATAGATCTCTAAATTAGAGAGAAAATTCAGTCTAAATAACCAACTCAATCCGACTGAAACAAAATTGAGTCGAGTGCTTTAAGTTGAGGAGGGAAATCCATCCCTCCTCAAAGTAGACTAACCGTGATTATTCAACCACTAGGTCACCGAAGTAAGGCATTACCATTGGGTTAACGATATCTGCCGCTTTCACGTTAGACTTCGCGCCCCATGCTTCACTTTGCCAGTGTAGCGGTACGAATGCTGCGTCGTTGTATAGTGTCGCTTCTACGCCCTTCAGCATTTCTGCACGTTTCGCAGGGTCCGTCTCTACGTTCGCAGCTTCAACCACTTTGTCCATTTCTGGGTTTGAGTAGTAACCACAGTTGTACTGACCACGACCGGTTTCTTCGTTACGAGTCATCGTTAGGAACTCGTTGAAGTTCGCTGAGTCTTCTGTATCTGAGTGCCAACCGATCATCAGCATGTCTGCCGCACACTTGTCGAACTCAGGCCAGTACTGCGCTTTTGGCATGGTCTTCAGATCAACCTTGATACCGATCTTAGACAACATTGCCGCCGCCGCTTGTGCTACTTTCGCATCATTCACGTAACGGTTGTTTGGTGCGATCATCGTTAGCGTCAGGCCATTTTCGTAACCCGCTTCTTTCATCAGCTCTTTCGCTTTCTTCAGATCGTAGCGAGGAACCAGTTTGTCATCGTGACCCACGTAACCTGCCGGGCTTTGCTGACCAGCGGCCGTTGCGAAGCCTTTCATGATTTTCTTCACGATACCTTCGTTATTGATTGCGTGAACAATCGCTTGGCGAACGCGAACGTCTTTCAATGCTTCGTTGCTGTTTTGGTTTAGTTGGAACGTGATGATACGAGTACCAGGTAGCGTAACTAGGTCGATGCCGTCAGCATCTTCAACGCGTTTGTGGTCGTTTGGCGCTACAGGGTGAATCATGTCAACACCGCCAGAAAGCAGCGCTGCTACACGAGTCGCGTCTTCTTTGATTGGAACAAGTGTTAGCTTATCAACGTTACCTTTCGACTCTTTGTCCCAGTAATCTTTAAAGCGTTCAAATTCCACTTTTACGCCCTGCTCACGTGAAGTCACAATGAATGGACCCGTGCCAGATACGTTAGTCGATGCAAATGAGTTACCGTGCTTCACTAGCTCAGACTTGTCTTTGCCGTCCGCAGTTTTGCCCGTGTAGAACTTGCTGTCCATTGGGAAAATGTACGTTGCGGTTTGCAGCACTAGTGGGTAAGGACCTTTAGTTACAAGATCGAACGTGTTGTCGTCAACTTTGACGATTTTTTCGTACGGGTCGAAGATGTTTTTAAAGTCAGGAGAGCTTTGTAAACGCTGGAACGTCCACACGACGTCGTCAGCCGTTAGAGTATTGCCAGAATGGAATTTCACACCTTCACGCAGTTTGAAACGAACAGTCGTATCGTTAATACGTTCCCAGCTTTCTGCTAGGCGAGGCTCGAAATCCATTTTTTGAGTAAAGCGAACCAACGGATCAAATACCATGTGTGACATTTGCAGTGTGCCACCTGATAGCTGCTCATGTGGGTCAAGCGATACTGGGTCAGCTGCATAGCCAACTTTGATATCTGCTGCCATTGCGTTAAAGCTTAGGCCCGCAGCCATTAGCGCCACTGCTAATTTGCTTTTCATGGTTTTCATTTGCATAACTCCTTCATGCGGGGATACGGATCCCTTGTTGTTGTGTTTGCGTCTTTGTTATGACTAAAGGTTAGCCAAGCGAATTGCTTGGTTTATGCCGTTTCGATATCTTCTCGCAAGCCTGTAAACTCCGGCATCAGAGAAATCAATTTTTTGCTGTATTCGTGTTGAGGTGCCGTGAATAACTGTTCTGTTGGTGCCACTTCTAAAAGTGTACCCATTTGCATCACACCTACTCGGTCACACATCTGACGAATAACAGGTAAATCGTGGCTGATAAACAACATAGTCAAGTTCAGCTCACTTTGCAGATCTTTCAGCAAGTTTAGAATTTGTGCCTGTACCGATACGTCCAGTGCTGAGGTCGGTTCATCACAAATCAAAAGTCGAGGACGAGTCGCCAACGCACGCGCAATAGAAATACGCTGACGCTGACCACCGGAGAATTCATGAGGGTACTTAAGCCCAGCCATTCGACCCAAACCAACATGATCCAATAGGTCATTCACGATTTGGCGAGTTTCCGACTCGTTTTTCGTCAATTTATGGAAACGGATTGGCTCAGCAATAATATCGAATACCTTCATACGAGGGTTCATTGAAGTATATGGGTTTTGGAACACCATCTGCATTTGACGACGCATCGGGCGGCGCTCTTTCTCAGAGGTTAAAGCGGTCAGGTCAATGCCCTCGAATTTCACCTGACCAGAGTTAGGTTGGTATAAACCAGCAATCACACGTGCAATGGTCGATTTACCTGAACCAGACTCGCCCACCAAACCAAAGGTTTCGCCTTCGTGCACTTCAAAGCTCACATTATTAGATGCTTGCACGTATTCTCGGCGGCTCTCGAACAAAGAGTCTTTGGTCACAAAGCGAAGATTGACGTTCTTCACGTCCAAAAGCGGGCCAGTGTACTCACGCTCATCTTGGCTTTGTCCTAACCAGTGGTTCTTGATATCGAGTGGCTCCATTTCCGCCGCTTCTTCGATATAGCTTACTAACGGGAAACGATCTAACTTTCTGTCTGAACGTGGTACCGCTGAAATTAGACTGCGAGTGTAAGAGTGATCAGGATCGCCCAATACTTTGGCTGTTGGTCCAAACTCCACCAAGTCACCACGATACATTACCGCCACGCGATCGGTGACGTTGGAGACTACCCCCATATCGTGAGTAACCAACATACAGCCGACATTGTTCTTGATACACAGCTCGCGGATCAAGTTGAGGATTTGGTCTTGGATAGAAACGTCTAACGCCGTAGTTGGTTCGTCCGCAATGATGAGATCAGGCTCACCAGCCAAAGCAATGGCAATGACAACACGCTGACGCATACCACCAGAGAATTGATGCGGGTACTGCTTTAAGCGGTTTTCTGGTTGAGGAATACCAACCTGCTGCATAAGAGAAAGCGCGCGCTGATACGCCTCTTCATCAGAGACCTTCATGTTGGCGTGGATCGTCTCTTTCAGCTGTTGCTCAACAGTAAAAAGTGGATTGAGCGAGGTCATCGGATCTTGGAAAATAAAACCTATTTTCGAGCCGCGAACCTTACGCATCGCTTCTGGTGATAGGCCAGAAATTTTTTCTCCATCCAGGAATACATCACCGCTAGCAACGCGACCTGGAGGGCTAAGCAAATCGATAACAGCGTTACCAACGGTGGATTTACCCGCACCTGATTCGCCAACAACACCCACGATTTCACCACGTTCAATATGAAAAGAAAGTGACTTCACGGCAGCGTGAACGCCGTGTCGGGATGGGTATTCAATACGAAGGTTTTTCACTTCTAATAGTGACATTTCAGACCTCTACTGCCTTGTCTGTGGTATCGAATCATGCCAAAGGCACCATTCATCACCTGAATGAATCCGTTCAAATTCAGAATAATACTCTGAAATCTTAATGCGGAAATAATTTGGCAAAAATCACACAAAAAAGCAACAATTAAAGTATATTCCGCCGAAAAAACATTAAATAAACGCACAATTAGCGAATAAAAATGCATTAACAAGTATTTAACCATTTTCATATCACACTATTTTTGTGCGTCATGCACCAATAAAACTAGAAAAATGCTCTAAAAGTAAACATGAGCTAAACAAGATCATTAACCATATTATTCATGTGCATTTATTAACATTTAACAAACAATATCATATGCAAAAAGTGTTTTTTCAACATAAAAAACTATTAATAAAATAGTCGGCAAATACAAAAAGCCAAACTTAGGAAGAGAAAGGATAGGTCAAAACGTGAACAAAACAGCAAAACCACACAAATCCTGCTCCAACGCAGATTATGCGCCACTTAAGCGGTTTATTGACTAAGCAAAGGAAAGTACCGCTATCCTCATTCGTACGTCATAAGAAAACTCGCCGATTTTAACCCTTTACGACACAATTGAGAGTGGGATAATAGATGAACAGTGTCAAAGCCAAGCCGTAAATAAAAGGAGCCCCTGTGCTTAAAGCGATTTTTTTTGATATGGACGAGACTTTATGTGCAACGTCACAAGCCGATAAAGTTGCAGGACAAGCGTTTACAACTTGGATTCATAAGACCTACCCACAAGTTACCGAACCAAAAGCGTTTTTGCAGCGCTACTTGCAGGGTGTATACAAAAAGCTGAATGCTGAGTTCCCTCACCTTGTGGCTCTGCTACCCGATGAAAATGCCTTCCGTTGTGGCCTGATCCAAAACATCTTGGCGGAGCAAGGCGTCAGCATCACTGCAAAAGAGGCTCAACAAGCTCAAGACTACTTTGACTCTGCACGTATGGGCGCGTTCACCTTCTTCCCTGGTGTAAAAGAAATGCTCAGCGACCTTCGTCAACATTACAAACTCGTCGTGATCACTAACGGTCCGATTTTTTCTCAACACCCTAAATTAAACGCGACACAAATGAGCAACTGGGTGGACCATATTATTGTGGGAGGAGAAGAGCCAGAAGAGAAACCTGCTACAAGTATTTTCCAAAAAGCGCTCGACTTGGTCGAAGTAAAACCAGAAGAGGCTCTACACGTGGGCGACTCTTTACCTGCTGACATTGCTGGCGCTAACAATATGGGCATTTTGAGTGTGTGGGTGAATGCGACAGGCGCAAGCAACTCAACGGATATAACGCCAAGTTTTGAAATCCAAGAAACGGTAGAACTGAAAGAAATCCTTAAAACACTCGCCCAATAAAAGCAGCGGATTAGAAAACTACAAAACCCCAGACACTGCTCTGGGGTTTATTTTGTCAGCTCGAAAAGCATTTGGATCATAGGTGGTCAAAAGCCCCTAGAGCTGTACACTTTTGGGAAAAATTGAAATGGAATGCCGATTCTTTTCAGGAGAGATGCAAAAAAGCCCCAGTCTTTCGACTGAGGCTCTAAATAGCGGTCGGTGAAGAGCCGAATTCTAACTTCAGGCGAACCCCACTTGGGTTCAAATCCATTGATACATTACCGACTAATACAGTCCAAGCAAGATCATAAACTCTAAAACGACGAAAGCCTGCTAAAAAGCAGGCTTTCTAATAGTGGTCGGTGAAGAGGGATTCGAACCCCCGACCCTCTGGTCCCAAACCAGATGCGCTACCAAGCTGCGCTATTCACCGAACTGTATTTGCTGATTTTCTCAAATCAGACAGGACACTTCAACTAAGAAGTCACCTTAATTAATGGGGTGGCTAACGAGATTCGAACTCGCGACCACCGGAATCACAATCCAGGGCTCTACCAACTGAGCTATAGCCACCATCAATTTTTGCTGTTTACCGCTCTATTAGAGCCATAAACTAAATAGTGGTCGGTGAAGAGGGATTCGAACCCCCGACCCTCTGGTCCCAAACCAGATGCGCTACCAAGCTGCGCTATTCACCGACGATGTTTTATCTTGATTGAATCAAGATTGGGAGCAATGCTACCGCATTCAATCTAAAAAAGAAAGAATGGGGTGGCTAACGAGACTTGAACTCGCGACAACCGGAATCACAATCCGGGGCTCTACCAACTGAGCTATAGCCACCACTGATTTTTACCGATGTATCCTCCGAGGCAATGGTACGCCCGAAAGGATTCGAACCTTCGACCTTTGGCTCCGGAGGCCAACGCTCTATCCAACTGAGCTACGGGCGCATGCCCTATCGGCGGAGTGGAATAATACGGATATCACACTATGCCGTCTAGTACTTTTTTTACTTTTTTTATCGTTTGGTCTCTTTTTCGACAGTTATCTTCCGTTAAAGTGGATTTTTGATGTGATTCACGCCCTGTCATGGATAACTTGTTGTTTATTGCAACAAGTTATCGGGATATAATCACCCATTATTTACATTGATTTAACAGCTGCAACCAAGTTGTCTAATCATTCTATGCCATTCAGTGGAATTTAATGATTTCTCTGCTCGGCATTAATACTCTAACTATATAAATAGGTAAGTCACTTACCTCGGGAATGTGAAGTGGGTTTAATGGATATGTCTCGACAAATGATTAGCGTTTTGTTCGCTGCCTTAACGTTTTCTACGGCAGCTTTAGCTTCTGACATCAGCCAAACTGAATACGATGCGATCGCAGAACGCATCCAACCTGTCGGTGATGTTTATCTAGCGGGCTCTGAGCCAGTGAAAGAAGAACCAACCGGTCCACGTGATGGCGCCACAGTTTATGGTACTTTTTGTATTGCTTGTCACGCATCTGGTGTAAACGGCGCACCTAAAACAGGTAATGCCGATGATTGGGCACCGCGTATTGCACAAGGCAAAGATACGTTAGTGAAGCACGCATTAGAAGGCTTCAATGCGATGCCAGCCAAAGGAACCTGTATGGACTGTTCTGACGATGAAATCATCGCAGCAATTGACCACATGATTGAAGGTCTATAAGTAAAGACATCAACGAAAAAGGCTTGCCAGTTGGCAAGCCTTTTTGTTTTTAGTCAGTGAGAACAAGGTTACTTTACTTCTTAAACATTGCTCGAATATTGGCAATGTGTGCTTGACCTTTCGCCATACGCTCTTCTGCTGATACTGGCTTTTTGTTTACTTCCCATTCAACGTCATCAAATGGCAACTCATCCAAAAAGCGGCTTTGAGTCGGTTTGATCAACTCGCCGAACTGCCGACGCTCTTTGCACATAGTGAAAGTCAGTTCACGTTGCGCTCGAGTAATACCAACGTACATCAGGCGACGCTCTTCTTCCACGTTATCTTCATCAATACTGGTTTGGTGCGGTAAAATACCTTCTTCGGACCCAATTAAGTATACATATGGGAACTCAAGGCCTTTTGATGCGTGCAAGGTCATCAGTTGTACTGCATCACTGTCTTCATCTTCTTCACCGCGCTCCATCATGTCACGCAAGGTCAAACGTTGAACGACTTCTTTTAACGTTTTCTCTTCTTGATCGTAGTTGTCACCCTCTAGGTCCGCCACTATCCAGGAATAAAGGTCAGAAACGTTCTTCATTCTCATTTCAGCGGCTTTCGGACTTGCTGAAGTTTCGTATAGCCAATCTTCATAATGGATATCACGAACTAGCGAACGAACCGCTTCGACGGTATCACCACGCTCAGCTTGATCAGCAATCGCCACTAGCCATTGGGTGAAACGACGCAGGTTTTCTAGGCCACGTCCCGTTAGGTGCTGTTCGAGCCCCATTTCAAAGCTCGACTCAAACAGGCTCTTGCCTCGCATATTGGCATAACTGCCTAACTTCTCTAACGTCACTGGGCCAATTTCACGTCGTGGAGTATTCACAATGCGCAAAAATGCATTGTCGTCATCCGGATTAACCAAAACGCGCAAATACGCCATGATGTCTTTAATCTCTGCGCGCGCAAAAAACGAGGTGCCGCCAGAAATTTTATACGGTACGCGGTTTTGCATCAGAGACTTTTCAATCAAACGTGATTGGTGGTTACCACGATATAGAATCGCATAATCTTTATATTCGGTACGGTTTAGGAACTTATGCGCAATTAGTTCACCCGTTACGCGCTCTGCTTCATGCTCTTCATTTTTAGCCAACAACACTTTGAGTTTTTCACCGTCAGGAATTTCAGAGAACAAGGACTTCTCATAGACGTGAGGGTTGTTAGCTATCAAAATGTTGGCCGCACGCAGGATTCGACTCGTTGAACGGTAGTTTTGCTCTAGCTTAATCAAACGCAAATTCGGATAATCTTCACCCAGCAACACGAGGTTCTGAGGTTTCGCACCACGCCATGAATAAATAGACTGATCGTCATCCCCTACAACAGTCAATCGCCCACGTTCTCCGACAATTAATTTGACCAGCTCATACTGACTCGTGTTGGTATCTTGATACTCGTCAACCAGTAGGTAACGGATACGATTCTGCCAACGCTGACGAACATCTTCATGATTACGTAAGAGTAAAACGGGCATCAAAATTAGGTCATCAAAATCAAGCGCGTTATAGGCTTTCATTTGCTTTTGGTACATATCAAAACAGAACGCAAACAATTGTTGCTGTTCACCTTGCGCACGCGCTTTGGCTTGCTCTGGCGTCAACATGTCGTTTTTCCAGTTGGAAATACAACTCAGAAGCTGACGTAGCAGATCTTTATCACCATCAAGCTGCTTTTCGGTAAGTTCTTTGAGTAGCGCTAGCTGGTCTTGGTCATCAAACAGTGAGAAGCCCGCTTTCAACCCTAAATGCTTGTACTCACGCTTGATGATGTTCAATCCTAAAGTGTGGAATGTTGATACCATCAAACCTTTAGACTCACCTTTCCCTAACGTTTGACCTACACGCTCCTTCATTTCACGTGCTGCTTTGTTGGTAAACGTCACCGCCGCAATGTTACGCGCTTTGTAACCACATTGCTGAACCAGATAAGCGATTTTATTGGTAATAACACGAGTTTTGCCCGAGCCAGCACCAGCTAGCACTAGGCATGGACCAGACACGTATTTCACGGCTTCATCTTGACTAGGGTTCAGCTTCATAGAAATTCTCTGCGGGTGATGAATGTGGCGCCTATGATAAAGGGGTGGCCTCGTGAAAGCTATGCTGATTTCTTGTAATTTTCACACCAATTAAGTGCAATATTCTGTTGCATAAATGGCGGGTATTTAAGCTATAATGAATGAACGTTCATTCACTAAAGGGTGACATTATGAAGGATAACCCTGCTGTAGATAAACGAGAACAAATCTTAGTCGCTGCTGAACAACTCATTGCTGAATCTGGTTTTCAAGGGCTTTCCATGCAAAAGCTCGCCAATGAGGCAGGTGTCGCAGCAGGGACGATTTACCGTTATTTCTCAGATAAAGAACATCTTTTAGAGGAACTACGCCTTAACGTTGCTAAGCGTGTTGCTACTGCGGTGCAACTAGGTGTTAGTGAAGAGATGCCTTTAAAACAGCGTTATCGAACCATGTGGCTCAATATTTGGAATTTAGCGAGCTCGAACTTAAGTGCGATCAGCAACCGAGTCCAATATGAGTCTTTACCCTGTTCAAATAGTAGCAAAGCTCGGGAACTTGAGAGACAAATGTTTGCCCAAGTAGATCTTCTTTTTAATCAGGGTAAAGATGAGGGAGTATTCAAGCTTCTCGATAACGAAGTACTTTCTGGATTAAGTTTTGAGGCAAGTGTTGCACTTGCTCGGAAACACGCTTTGGGATTTTATCAACTGGATAAGACGGCATTAGAGGCCGCTATTGAAGCCAGTTGGGATGCAATTATTAAACACTAACTTGGAGTTCTTAATAGAATGAAAAAGTGGACTTTCTTTATGTTACTTATCGCCGTTCTCTTGTTCGGCAGCGTGATAGGTTTCAATTTATTTAAGCAACAAAAGATCGCTGAATACATGGCAAACCGTCCTGAACCTGAGTTCCCAGTAACCGTGACAGAAGTGCAAGCGGTGGATTGGGTACCAGTCATCGAGGCAATTGGTTTTATCGAGCCAAACCAAGGCGTGACGGTAGCGAACGAAACGAGCGGTGTTATCGATAAAATCGCGTTTGATTCCGGTACTCAAGTTAAATCGGGTCAGCCATTAGTGTTGCTTGATTCTGAAGTCGAAAAAGCAAATTTGAAGAGCTCGCAAGCTAAGTTGCCAGCGGCAGAAGCGAAATACAAACGCTACCAAGGCCTATTCAAAAAAGGCTCTATTTCTAAAGAAGCGTATGACGAAGCAGAAGCAAACTACTTCTCCTTAAAAGCGGATATTGAAAGCCTGAAAGCAACCATCGACCGACGCGAAATCAAAGCGCCATTTGATGGTGTGGTAGGTATTCGTAACGTGTACCTCGGTCAGTACCTACAGGCGGGCACCGATATTGTTCGCCTTGAAGATACCAGCGTGATGCGCTTGCGCTTCACCGTGCCACAAACCGATATTTCACGTATCAATATCGATCAAGAAGTGGATATCTTTGTTGACGCTTATCCAGACCAACCTTTCAAAGGGTCTATTTCTGCGATTGAACCAGCTGTAAACGTACAAAGTGGCTTGATTCAGGTTCAAGCGGATATCCCTAACAGTGACGGCAAACTACGTAGTGGTATGTTCGCGCGTGCAAACATCATTCTGCCTAAATTAGAAAATCAGGTCACGCTACCTCAAACCGCGATCACATTTACGCTGTATGGCGACAATGTTTACATCGTAACAGAAGAAGATGGCGAAAAACGCGTTAAGCAGCATGTGGTAAAAGTTGGCGAACGCTCTAAAGATATCGCACACATTCTAGAAGGCGTGAAGCCAGGTGATGTAGTGGTGACATCGGGTCAAGTCCGTTTGAGTAACCATGCGAAAGTAAGCATTGTCGAAAGCGATGCAACTACCCCACCTGCTGAAACACCAATGCTTTAAGTTGGAGGCATCATGCGCTTTACAGATGTTTTTATAAAACGTCCAGTTTTAGCGGTATCGATCAGCTTTTTGATTGCATTGCTTGGTTTGCAAGCGGTGTTCAAAATGCAGGTTCGTGAATACCCTGAAATGACGAATACGGTGGTCACCGTGACCACCAGTTACTACGGTGCAAGTGCCAACTTGATCCAAGGCTTTATTACTCAGCCATTGGAGCAAGCGGTAGCGCAAGCCGATAATATTGATTACATGACTTCGCAATCGGTACTGGGTAAATCGACCATTACTGTCAACATGAAGTTGAATACTGATCCAAATGCGGCGTTGTCTGACATTCTGGCGAAAACCAACTCGGTACGTTCACAGCTACCAAAAGAAGCCGAAGACCCAACCGTAACCATGTCGACAGGTTCGACAACGGCGGTACTGTACATCGGCTTTACGAGTGACGAGTTATCTTCAAGCCAGATCACTGACTACCTTGAGCGTGTAATCAACCCGCAGTTGTTCACCGTAAACGGTGTGTCCAAAGTTGACCTGTATGGTGGTATGAAGTACGCACTGCGCGTATGGCTAGATCCTGCCAAAATGGGCGCTTTGAAGTTGACCGCAACCGATGTGATGAGCGTTCTTAACGCCAACAACTACCAATCTGCAACCGGTCAAGCGACGGGTGAGTTCGTGCTTTATAACGGTAGCGCAGATACTCAGGTATCAAACGTTGCTGAACTTGAAGCATTGGTCGTGAAAACTGGTGAAGGGGATGTCATCCGCCTAGGTGATATCGCTAAAGTAACGCTAGAGAAGAGTCACGACGTTTATCGCGCAAGTGCAAACGGTCAAGAAGCTGTGGTTGCAGCGATCAACGCAGCGCCAAGTGCTAACCCAATCAACATTGCAGCAGACGTACTTGAACTGTTGCCTCAGCTCGAGCGCAACCTACCAAGTAACATCAAAATGAACGTAATGTACGACTCAACTATCGCCATCAACGAATCGATTCATGAAGTAGTGAAAACGATTCTTGAAGCAGCAGTAATCGTACTTGTGGTTATCACACTGTTCCTAGGTTCATTCCGCGCGGTAATCATTCCTATCGTGACCATCCCACTTTCATTGATTGGTGTGGCAATGGTGATGCAGGCAATGGGTTTCTCTTGGAACTTGATGACGCTACTGGCGATGGTGCTTGCCATCGGTCTAGTGGTGGATGACGCGATCGTTGTACTAGAAAACGTTGACCGTCACATCAAAGAAGGGGAATCGCCATTCCGAGCTGCAATCATTGGTACGCGTGAAATTGCGGTTCCAGTTATCGCGATGACATTGACGCTAGGTGCAGTGTACGCGCCAATCGCATTGATGGGTGGTATCACCGGTTCATTGTTCAAAGAGTTCGCTTTGACACTGGCAGGTTCAGTATTCGTATCCGGCATCATCGCTTTGACACTATCACCAATGATGTGTTCGAAGATGCTGAAAGCGAACGAGAAGCCAAGCAAGTTTGAGCAAAAAGTTCACCATATCCTTGATGGCATGACCACTCGTTACGAAGGCATGTTGAAAGCGGTAATGGCTCATCGTCCGGTTGTTATTGCGTTTGCAATCATTGTATTTGCAAGCTTACCGGTCTTGTTCAAGTTTATTCCTAGCGAACTAGCACCATCTGAAGATAAAGGTGTGGTCATGCTGATGGGTACCGCCCCATCAAACGCGAACTTGGACTATATCCAAAATACCATGGATGACGTAAACCAAATACTCTCAGATCAACCGGAAGTGGAATACGCACAGGTCTTTAATGGTGTACCAAACTCAAACCAAGCGTTTGGCCTAGCAACATTGAAGCCTTGGAGTGAACGAGAGGCAAGCCAATCTGAAATCACGAAACGTGTGGGTGGCCTAGTATCAAGTGTACCTGGTATGTCTGTCACTGCATTCCAAATGCCAGAGCTTCCAGGTGCAGGCTCAGGTCTACCTGTTCAGTTTGTAATTACAACACCAAATAGCTTCGAGAGCTTGTTTACTATCGCTAGCGATATTCTAACCGATGTTGCAAGTAGCCCAATGTTTGTCTATTCCGACCTGGATTTGAACTACGATTCAGCAACGATGAAGATCAAGATCGATAAAGACAAAGCGGGTGCCTACGGTGTGACTATGCAAGACATTGGCATCACCCTCAGCACGATGATGGCAGATGGTTATGTAAACCGAATCGACCTGAATGGCCGCTCGTATGAGGTGATCCCTCAAGTTGAGCGTAAATGGCGTCTAAACCCAGAATCGATGAAGAACTACTATGTACGCTCTGTGGATGGTAAAGCGGTTCCATTAGGCAGTCTGATTACCATTGATGTGGTGGCTGAGCCTCGCTCTTTGCCACACTTCAACCAGCTAAACTCAGCGACTGTGGGTGCAGTACCATCGCCTAGTGTTGCTATGGGTGACGCAATCGACTGGTTTGAGAATATTGCACAAACCAAGCTGCCTGCAGGCTATAACCACGATTACATGGGTGAATCTCGTCAGTTTGTAACGGAAGGTAGTGCCTTGTATGCAACCTTCGGTCTTGCACTTGCGATCATCTTCCTCGTTCTGGCGATTCAATTTGAATCACTCCGCGACCCTATTGTCATCATGGTATCTGTACCTCTGGCAATCTGTGGTGCCTTGATCGCATTGGCCTGGGGTACAGCCTCGATGAACATCTACTCGCAGGTTGGTTTGATCACGCTGGTCGGCCTAATAACCAAGCACGGTATCTTGATCTGTGAAGTAGCCAAAGAAGAGCAGTTACATAATAAACGGTCTCGTATTGATGCGGTGATGGAAGCTGCGAAAGTGCGTCTTCGCCCTATCCTAATGACCACTGCTGCGATGATCGCAGGTCTTATCCCGCTGATGTACGCAACAGGTGCAGGTGCCGCGCAACGTTTCAGTATCGGTATCGTCATCGTTGCTGGCCTTGCAATCGGTACACTGTTCACACTATTTGTACTACCTGTGATTTACAGCTACCTAGCTGAAAAACACAAACCTCTGCCAGTATTTGTTGAAGACAAAGACTTGGAGAAGTTAGCGCGAGTTGACGAAGCGAAAGCAGCTCATCGTGAATTAGCGGATAACAGATAAGCTATTAAGGCATTCAAAAAGGTCACTTCGGTGGCCTTTTTTATTGCCGCTCTCTTTTTTGCCATCTAAGTGGCGACTTTCACGTATCATTTACTTAAAATGAGGACAAATCAAAAGGAGTTTTAGCCACTATGTTTGACCCAAAGAAATTAGAGCAAATTGCTAAACAGATTCACGACTCAATGCCTCAACCTGTAAAAGAGTTGGGCTCTGATGTCGATCAGAAAGTTCGTCAAGTAATCCAAGGCCAGCTAAACAAGCTAGATGTTGTAAGTCGCGAAGAGTTTGATGTTCAAACTCAAGTTTTACTACGTACACGTCAAAAGCTAACAGAAATGGAACAGAAGTTGGCGCAACTTGAAGAAAAGCTTGCTGAAAAATAAGTATCAAAGCGCTCCTCACAAAGGAGCGTTTTTCTTATCGGCGCGCAGATAAATCGGCTAAAAACAAAAAGGCTTGGTCAACGGCGACCAAGCCTTTTGATTAGATGTTGTGTTTTATTTTGTATTTATCACTCCAGTCTGCCTGGAGTTTATCTACTGCGTTACTTGAGACTAAGTAAATTACGCTGTATTAAGGTTTCATTTCTAGGAGAAGGCGCGGACTTTACGATAGTAAACGAGCACCTTCGACACCGAAATGGAGCCTTAAGGCCAGTCATTTAGCCGCCCACCGCGATACGCTTCATATCAGTCATGTAACCACGTAGCTCTTCACCGATGTACTCTACAGGGTGGTTACGGATTGTTTCATTCACAGCGATAAGAGTCGCGTTATCCACTTGGTTAGACGTTTCACCTAAACCTTTACCAATTACGTCAGTATTTACGGCTGGCATAAACTTCTCACGTAGAAGCGGCGTTGCTACGTTAGCGAACAGGTAGTTACCGTATTCCGCAGTGTCTGAGATAACCACGTTCATCTCGTATAAACGCTTACGTGCGATAGTGTTTGCGATAAGTGGCAGCTCGTGTAGAGACTCGTAGTAAGCAGACTCATCGATGATGCCAGATGCCGTCATCGCTTCGAATGCTAGCTCAACACCCGCACGAACCATAGCAACCATCAAGATACCGTTATCGAAGTACTCTTGCTCAGAGATTTCTACGTCAGTTTCTGGGTAGTTTTCGAAAGCAGTTTCACCTGTTTCTGCACGCCAGCCTAGTAGATTTGCATCGTCGTTTGCCCAGTCAGCCATCATAGTGCTAGAGAAGTGACCGGTGATGATGTCATCCATGTGCTTGTTGTATAGCGGACGCATCAGTTCTTTTAGCTCTTCAGAAAGCTCAAATGCTTTCACTTTTGCAGGGTTAGTTAGGCGATCCATCATGTGAGTGATACCACCAAACTTCAGTGCTTCAGTGATGGTTTCCCAACCGTATTGAAGAAGCTTACCAGCGTAGCCAGGATCGATACCATCAGCAATCATCTTCTCGTAACACACGATAGAGCCAGCCTGTAGCATACCACAAAGGATAGTTTGCTCACCCATTAGGTCAGATTTCACCTCAGCAACGAAAGAAGACTCTAGACAGCCAGCACGGTGACCACCGGTTGCTGCTGCCCAAGCTTTCGCGATATCCCAACCTTCACCTTTTGGGTCGTTCTCTGGGTGAACAGCGATAAGAGTCGGTACACCGAAACCGCGCTTGTATTCTTCACGAACTTCCGTACCTGGACATTTAGGTGCAACCATTACTACCGTTAGGTCTTTACGGATTTGCATGCCTTCTTCAACAACGTTGAAACCGTGAGAGTAACCTAGTGCTGCGCCTTCTTTCATCAACGGCATTACCGTCTCAACAACGTTTGTGTGCTGCTTATCTGGAGTAAGGTTTACTACTAGATCAGCTTGTGGAATTAGCGTTTCGTAGCTACCTACCTCAAAACCGTTGTCTTTTGCGTTTTTGAATGACTGGCGTTGCTCATCAATCGCGGCTTGGCGAAGCGCATAAGCAACGTCTAGACCAGAGTCGCGCATGTTCAGACCTTGGTTAAGACCTTGAGCACCACAACCTACAATGACTACTTTCTTACCTTTCAGATAATCCGCTTCTGAAGCGAACTCACTGCGGTCCATAAAACGACAACGACCTAATTGGTCCAACTGCTCGCGCAAGTTTAGGGTATTGAAATAATTAGCCATCTGGGTGCTCCTTTGAGATTCTTCCATTGAGGTCAGTAATTGCCTTACCGAATAACTTCATACTAAAACAGACATGAGATTGCTTAAAGTGATATATTCACAATTAGTTATTGCAATTTATGCAACATGGAAATGAAAATTTAATGAATATCAAAAGCCTGCAACTTTTCATTCATCTCTGTGAGAGTAAAAGTTTCGCCAAGACCGCAGCGGCAATGCATATTAGCCCTTCAGCCTTAAGCCGACAGATACAAAAATTAGAGGAGGAAACCAGCCAACAATTGTTTTTACGCGACAACCGTAGCGTTGATTTAACTATCCAAGGTAAAAAGCTAGTCCCAGTAGCCTTAAAGATTCTTGGCGAATGGCAGCAGTATCAGAGTCACCTGAAGGGAACCGAGGATGAATTGAAAGGAGAAATCCGTCTCTTTTGTTCTGTTACTGCAAGCTACAGCCATCTTCCGGAGCTAATCTCTGACTTTCGTATTCAGAACCCTTTCATTGAGTTCAAACTATCAACCGGCGATCCAGCTCAAGCGATCGACAAAATACTAGCAGATGAAGCCGATATTGCCATATCAGCCAAGTCAGAACAGATGCCAAATAAAATCGCATTTGAAACGATCAGTGAAATCCCACTTTCTGTCATCGTACCTGTTGGGGTTAGTGCGTTTGCTGAAGAGCTACAAAAAGAAAAACCAGACTGGTCGGTCATTCCATTCATACTCCCAGAAGCAGGAACGGCAAGGGACAGGGCCAATACTTGGCTCAAACAAATGAAAATAAAGCCAAAGATCTACGCACAAACCTCCGGACATGAAGCCATCGTAAGTATGGTTGCATTGGGGTGTGGAGTAGGTATCGCACCTGATGTTGTAATCAACAACAGTCCGGTAAGAGAAAAGATAAATCGTTTAAAAGTCTTACCAATTAAACCTTTTAAACTTGGTGTTTGCTGCAACAAAACTCAGCTGGAGAATCCGCTTGTTAAAGCCTTTTGGAAGGTTGCAGAGAGCAAGTATATCGCACCTTAGATGAACACTTTTTAGGTATAAAGTGAGCTAATTTTAAAACTCTATAGATGCAAAAAAGCCCGCTCTTTCGAGCGGGCTTCTTAAATTTAAAGCCTGGCGATGTCCTACTCTCACATGGGGAAGCCCCACACTACCATCGGCGCTATTTCGTTTCACTTCTGAGTTCGGCATGGAAATCAGGTGGGTCCAAAACGCTATGGTCGCCAAGCAAATTCTT
>NZ_JAWOQP010000025.1:0-66548 GCF_033337375.1 Vibrio sp. YT-17 | reverse complement strand
AGTTGGTTAGAATACCGGCCTGTCACGCCGGGGGTCGCGGGTTCGAGTCCCGTCCACTCCGCCACTTATATTAAGCCCCAGTCGAAAGACTGGGGCTTTTTTCGTTTTGGTTCCCCGACTTACCTTAAACCCACTTTCGTATTGAAACCTTGCATCGAGAGGCCGGCTTCCCTCTGGCGATGCTTTCTAAGCCCTGTTATGAGTGAAGTGGAACTCAGTTTTGTGTGGTTTCTACTGAACCGGGTCCTAGTATTGAGCGCTAGTTCTCAGCCCTTGTGCTTACTTACCAAAGCTTCCTTTATTATTACCTGGAAAATTTATTCACTAGGTTATGTTATTTTCGGGGGAGATTTCTCTGCTTTAGATGTTTTGATTTAGCCATAGGCGCTTATTAATATAAACTCAGCGCATTTAAAACTTTCCAAACATGGATTTTGTTTTGTCGACCTATTTAAGCCAGTGTCTTAAAGTATATTCGCTACTTCTTCCCTCTAACCCTCTCCAACCTTCAAAGCCACCACTACGTACGTATAACGTGAGCGGTATAGGTGCTTTCATAGCTGTGTTTGCTGAGTAAGCAGTTCACCTGGCACATTGACTGAGGAAAAGTCTTCTTTCTGTGGACCTTCGTGTAAGTCACGATAGTTTTAATAATTATCTGGTACTTTTTATTCTAAAGGTGTACGCTTCACATCGAATATTTTTTCGACAGTAAATCATGTTATATCTCTTGTTTAAAAGCTTTGTAAGAAGGCTGAACTCCGTGCAAAAAACGCGATGAAGTGTTGCCCGGAGTCTTAAATTAATCTTCATCAGGTGTTTTATGCGTGAGTAACTTCGCTGAAGTTATACGCAGGCGTCTGTACACCTGATAAAAGAGAAGAGATGGCCGGTGATATTTCATCATCGGCCTTTTTGTATCTGTTAAGCAGCTACAAAGCATTATCCAGTATTGAAATAAGGGCCGGTATTGATCACCGGCCCTTTTTATTTGGTTAAAAGCATGAGTATTTTACAAGTTAAAAATTTGTCTTATCAGATCGCTGATAAGAGTTTATATAACAACGCGACATTTCGAATTAACGTGGGAGAGAAAATAGGTATCACTGGAGCGAATGGCGTTGGAAAAAGCACCTTATTAAAACTGCTTATTGGTGAATTATCTGCAGATAAGGGCTGCATTGACTGGTTACCAAACCTTGAGGTGGGGTATTTAGAGCAACATTTTAAGATGGATAATGCGCTGACGGTTTATGAATGCTTAAAGAGTGCTTTTGAGAACTTATACGCTGCCGAGCAGAAGCTTTGGACTTTGTATCAGGCGATGACCGAGTCTCACTCTACATCTCTTTTAAGCCAAGTCGCTCGGCTACAGGCATATTTAGAAGATGAAGACTTCTATGCAATTAATACCAAAATTGAACGAGTTGCTGTAGGTCTTGGTATTTATCAATTTGGCTTAGATACACCGCTTATCTCGCTAAGTGGCGGTCAAAGGCACAAAGTCCTTTTAGGCAGGTTGTTACTTCGCAACCCCGATGTGTTAATTCTTGATGAGCCGACAAACTATCTTGATGCTCCGCACATTGAATGGCTAGTCACGTTTCTCAATGATTACATTGGTACCGTTTTACTGGTTTCTCATGATGTTGATTTTCTTAATCAAGTAGCGACCAGTATTTGTGATATTGATTATCAAACGGTTCGAAAATACAGCGGTACTTATGTCAAAGCAATGCAGCAAAAGCAGCACGACGGTGCTTTATTAGAAAAGCAATATAAGGCTCAGCAAAGTGAAATTCGAAAGTTAGAGAAATTTATTGCCCAAAATGGTGCAGGAGTTAACGCCAGTCTTGCTAAAGGGCGTAAGAAGAGACTGGATAAAATCGAACGTATTCAACTGAATCATGTAGAGAAAGTATCGACGTTTGACTTTGCTTACCAGCCCATTGAGCAACCGAATGTGGTTGAGGCAAAAGCGTTGATGATCGGTTATCAGCAGCCTCTGCTTCCAGTATTTGATATCACGTTAGCGCGCGGGGAAAATTTGGTTGTTGCTGGCTTTAACGGCGTGGGTAAGTCGACCTTACTTAAAACCCTGATGGGGAAGATCGAGCCACTCTCTGGTGAGGTGGTATTGGCAAAAGGTGCAATGATTGGTTATTTTTCTCAAGATTTGTCTTGGCGCCATCCTCAGAACACGCCTGAACAGGAGCTGTGCTCTTGTGCGCCAACAATCTCAAGCAAAGAGTCACGCAAGCTATTAGCTCGCTTTGGGATCACGGGGGATAAGACGCAGCGCCACTTAGATACATTGAGCGGTGGTGAGCAAACTCGGGTGAAACTGTGTTGTTTATCGGTTCAGAAATGCAATGTTTTGCTGTTGGACGAACCAACAACACATTTGGATAGCAGCAGCAAAAATGCGCTTAAAGAGGCTCTCCAGCGCTTTTCCGGTAGCGTGATTGTGGTATCTCATGAGAAGGCATTTTTGCAATCTTGGCCTGATAGAGTTTTAGATATTTCGTTGCTCACTTGTGCTGAATCGAAAACAGAACAGGAGGTGGAGCTATGATGCAGTCCATGATCCTATTTCTCGTTGCTTTTCTTGTTGGTGCTGATGAGTTGATGCTTGGATCTATTCTTGAACCTATCGGAAATGATTTAAGTGTTCAACCGAGTCAGGTGACCTTATTTATTACGGCATATAGTTTAGCCATAGCAATTTTCGCTCCTTACTTGGGCCGTTTATCAGACCGAGTTGGGCGTATTCGTATCATGGTGCCTGCTTGCTTTGTATTTGGGGTTGCGTCTATTACGACGGGCATAGTTCATGATTTTGAACTTGCTATTGCAACTCGAGTGATCACTGGTATTGCAAGTGCAGGCATGTTACCAATTGCATTCTCGTTAGCGGGAGACGCGAAGGGTAATAGAGCGATGCGTCAAATTGTGATGGTTCAGGCGGGATTAACGCTAGGTATGATAACTAGCCCGGCGATCGGAGCATTGTTGACCCAGCTTTTATCATGGCGTGCCGCTTTTATTATTTTGGGCGTTGCGGCTCTTCTTGTCAGTGCTATGAGAGTAGTGTTCATGAACAACAAGCATAATGAGTCCAAGAAGTCAGATACTCTGCCACCTATCGCAGACGTCATTCATCTTCCAGGCGCGTTGAGAGCGATTCTAGCGATGTGTTTAGGCCTAGGGGGAGGTATTGGTGTATTTAACCTGATAGGCCTCCATATTCGAGATACCAGCGAGTTTGCGCTCGGTTGGGTGGGCGCTATTTATGCTGCTCTAGGGATCGTTAGTGTGGTTGGAAATATGTGCGTGGGGAGAGCTTGCCGTTGGCTTGGTAGCTCTCGAGCCGTTATGCGAGTGGCTTTAATGGTGTGCATACCTTGCAGTGCATGGGTGTTCTCAAATGAGATGAGTACGGTGACCGCTTATCTTCCAGCTCTAGTGCTCTGGTCTCTTGCTGGAGGGGTAGGCTCTCCGGCGTTACAAGCACATATAGCAAGCTTATCTGATGAACATCGAGGTGTGCTGATGTCTTCTGGAATGAGTATGATGCACTTTGGTGTCGCGATTTGGTCTGCCTTGGCGGGCTTCGCGTATTCTGTAGGCAATGAATGGGTCGCTTTCGTGGCTTTGTTATTGTTTGGCTCAGCGGTGGTTATCTTAAAGCCAGTTGGTAATACTGCACAAAGTGAGCGTTATTCGTAGTGTTTTAGTAGATAAAGAAAAGCCGTTACCTAAAAAGGTAACGGCTTGTTCCAAATACTTTTTGAAAAACGGTCTTAGTTCATGCCGTATTTCTTAAGTTTCTTGCGAAGAGTACCGCGGTTGATACCCATCATAGTTGCTGCGCGAGTTTGGTTACCGCGAGTGTACTGCATGATAGTATCTAGTAGTGGCTGTTCAACTTCAGCTAGAACTAATTCGTATAGTTCTGTTACTTCCTGGCCGTTTAGTTGAGCAAGGTAGTTTTTAAGAGACGCTTTAACAGAGTCACGTAAAGGCTTCTGAGTAATCTGGTCTTGTGACGTTACTGTAGTTACTGTTAATGCTTCTGAAGTCAGATTTTGTTCGAACATATTCGGTCTAGCTCTTCTCTTAATTATGATGCAACGTTATCAAAATAACCTTCTAACGCCTCAATTTGCAGCGGAGCTGCGTCGATAGCGTTGAAGGTACGGCGAAACTCACTTGCCTGTTCATGCTCTTTCAGGTACCACCCAACGTGCTTGCGCGCGATACGTGGACCTAAGAACTCCCCATAAAACTCATGCAGAGCATTTACATGACCAAGCATAATGGTTTTCACTTCCTCAGTTGGAAGTTCCTCCATTGTGGTGCCGTTTTCCAAATAGTGATGGATTTCTTGGAAAATCCAAGGACGACCCTGGGCAGGGCGTCCAATCATTAAAGCGTCCGCACCGGTGTACTCCAGTACAAATTTGGCTTTCTCCGGGCTATCGATATCACCGTTCGCGATAACCGGAATTGAAATCGCCTCTTTTACCGCTTTAATGCTGTCATATTCGGCCTCACCTTTGTACATACATGCTTTCGTTCTGCCATGCAGAGCAAGAGCTTGTATGCCGCAGTTTTCGGCTAATTTAGCGATCTGGACACAGTTCTTGTTGTCTGTATCCCAGCCAGTTCGAGTCTTTAACGTTACAGGAACGTCCACTGCATTCACGACCGCTTTCAAAATCTCTTCGATAATGTTTGGGTATTGAAGCAGAGCAGAGCCCGCTAGCTTCTTATTCACTTTTTTTGCCGGGCAGCCCATGTTGATGTCGATGATTTGTGCACCGTTCTCAACACTGAATTGAGCTGCGTCCGCCATAAGCTGTGGATCGGAACCCGCAATCTGTACAGAGCGAATGCCCGATTCGCCCTCGTGTACCATGCGCTGTTTCGACTTTGACGTTCCCCATAGTTTTGGGTTAGCAGACATCATTTCACTGACG
Organism: Vibrio sp. YT-17; assembly: GCF_033337375.1. Lineage (NCBI taxonomy): Bacteria > Pseudomonadati > Pseudomonadota > Gammaproteobacteria > Vibrionales > Vibrionaceae > Vibrio > Vibrio sp. YT-17. Next base: position 61,566 of record NZ_JAWOQP010000025.1, on the reverse strand, counting down.
GCCATTCCCGCACCATAGCGAAGACACAACTCGCGAAACGGTCTATCCGTTACACCAGCCATAGGGGCTACGATTAGATTGTTCTTAAGTTGATAGTTTCCGATTTTCAAAACGTCATCACAGTTCTGTACCAGCAAGGGCGCGCATTTTACGCATTTTTTTACTGCGTGAAAAGACTAATATTTGAGCATTTACAAATTGTTTTTGTAAATTGTATGAATTTCAAACAATTAGCTCTGAAAACCTTGTCTAGCCTTGCTTACGACCAGAGATGCGACACCATTCACTTTGCTCAACAATCGGGTCAATGTGAAGCTCGTCACGGTAATAGTTCGCAACATCTTCAGCTTGAGTGTCTAATACGCCGGACATAGCGAGGTCGCCATTTGGCTTAACTAGTCCTTTGATGATAGGTGCAAGTTCACGTAAAGGTCCCGCAAGGATGTTGGCCACAACGACGTCAGCGACGAGACCTTCTGGTTGATTTTGCGGTAAGTAAACTTCTAGTTTGTCTGCAACGCCATTACGCTCAGCATTGTCTTTTGAAGCAAGCAGGGCTTGAGGATCAATGTCGATCCCTATCACTTTTTCAGCGCCCAGTTTGATCGCTGCGATCGCAAGAATACCTGAGCCACAACCGAAGTCGATAACGGTCTTACCGCTTAAGTCCATGCTTTCTAGCCACTCAAGACAAAGTGCTGTTGTAGGGTGAGTACCCGTACCGAATGCAAGGCCTGGATCCAACATAACATTAACAGCGTCAGGATCTGGAATGTCGCGCCAGCTTGGACAAATCCATAAGCGTTCACCAAATTTCATTGGGTGGAAGTTTTCCATCCATTCGCGTTCCCAGTCTTTATCTTCAAGCTGTTCTATTTTGTAAGCAAAATTGTCAGCCAGCATATTGCTCGCTTTAATTTGGTCGATGATGAAGTTAGTGTCTGCTTCTGCATCATACAGTGCCAGAATATCAGTATCGCCCCATAAGCGAGTTTCGCCAGGTAGAGGTTCGAATACAGGTGTATCCTGCGCGTCTAAGAATGTAACAGACAGCGCGCCAGTCTCTTCCATTAGCATATCGCCGATTTGCTCAGCGTTTTCATTGGTCGCGTTGAGTTTGATTTGAATCCAAGGCATTGGTTTTTGCTCTTAAAGTGAATGAAGTGGCGCAGAGTTTACCAGAACTCTACGATTTGTTTGAGTATATACCCAAATAAGCCGATTTATATGTTGAGCCCTTTGCGTACATATAAAACAAAAATGCCCACGGGAGTGGGCATTTTTTAAGACGTTTGCTTAGGCTTATTGTAAGCCAAGCTTCTTCTCTAGGTAGTGGATGTTTGCACCACCGTGTTGGAAGTTTTCGTCATTCATAATGGAGAATTGCAGTGGCACGTTAGTTTTGATGCCTTCGATGATCATCTCACCCAGTGCGTTTTTCATACGTGCAATCGCTACATCACGGTTCTCACCGTAAGTGATCAGTTTACCAATCATTGAATCGTAATGAGGTGGTACTGTGTAGCCTGTGTAGATATGAGATTCCCAACGTACACCCATACCGCCAGGAGCGTGGAAACGCTCGATCTTACCCGGAGATGGTAGGAAGCGCTCAGGGTCTTCTGCGTTGATACGACACTCAATCGCATGGCCACGGATCTTAATATCATCTTGAGTGAATGACAGAGGCTGACCCGCTGCAACACGAAGCTGTTCTTTGATTAGGTCGATGCCAGTAACCATCTCTGTTACTGGGTGCTCTACCTGAATACGAGTGTTCATTTCGATGAAGTAGAACTCACCGTTCTCGTATAGGAATTCAAACGTACCTGCGCCGCGGTAACCGATCTCGATACATGCACGAGTACAGCGTTCACCGATGTACTTACGCATTTCTTCGGTGATACCAGGTGCTGGAGCTTCTTCCACTACTTTTTGGTGACGACGTTGCATTGAACAGTCACGCTCACCAAGGTGGATTGCGCCGCCTTGACCGTCAGCAATAACCTGAACTTCAACGTGACGAGGGTTTTCTAGGAATTTCTCCATGTAAACCATGTCATTGTTGAACGCCGCTTTTGCTTCAGCACGTGTCATTGCAATGGCTTGGATAAGGTCTTTCTCTGCGCGAACAACACGCATACCACGACCGCCGCCGCCGCCAGATGCTTTGATGATTACTGGGTAACCAATGCGCTTAGCAAATGCTTTGTTTTTCTCTTCGTCATTGTCTAGAGGGCCGTCAGAACCCGGTACACAAGGAACGCCTGCTTTCTTCATTGCATTGATAGCAGATACTTTATCGCCCATTAGGCGGATAGTGTCTGCCTTTGGACCAACGAAGATGAAACCACTGCGCTCAACTTGCTCTGCGAAGTCTGCGTTCTCAGACAGGAAGCCGTAACCTGGGTGGATAGCCACAGCACCAGTCACTTCTGCTGCAGAAATGATGCGTGGAATGTTTAGGTAGCTGTCGATACCACGAGCAGGGCCGATACATACGGTTTCGTCTGCGAGTAGTACGTGCTTAAGATCGCGGTCCGCTGTTGAGTGAACAGCGACGGTCTTAATACCTAATTCTTTACAAGCGCGAAGAATACGAAGTGCAATTTCACCTCGGTTCGCGATGACTACTTTGTCTAGCATAAGGCAAGCCCCGCTTATTCGATTACAACAAGAGGTTGGTCGAATTCAACTGGTTGGCCGTCTTCAGCTAGGATTGCTGTAACAACGCCAGATTTGTCCGCTTCGATTTGGTTCATCATTTTCATTGCTTCAACAATACATAGAGTATCGCCAGCATTTACTTTCTGACCCACTTCTACGAATGCTTTAGAGTCTGGGCTTGGAGAGCGGTAGAAAGTACCAACCATTGGAGAAAGAACTTGGTGACCTGCAGGTGTTGCTGCTGGAGCTTCTGCTGCTGGCGCTTCCGCTACTGGTGCCGCTGCTACTGGAGCAGGTGCCGCCGCTGGAGCTGCTGCGTAGTGAATTGGTGCTTGAGGGGCTGCAGTGCCATGACGGCTGATGCGCACTGACTCTTCACCTTCAGAGATCTCTAGCTCAGCAATGCCAGACTCTTCAACTAACTCAATTAGCTTCTTGATTTTACGAATATCCATCTTTTCTTTCTCTTTTATCTTGTGATTAAGACAACCCTCGTAGGGTTGCAGAGTGTTAGGGTTACTTTGCCTGTAGCTTATTGAGCGCTGCAGACAGAGCAAATTCATAACCTTGTGCGCCTAAACCGCAAATCACACCCTCTGCTTTATCTGACAGATAAGAGTGATGACGGAATGGTTCACGTGCGTGCACATTTGATAAGTGCACCTCAATAAATGGGATGGCGACGCCAAGTAATGCATCTCGCAGCGCCACACTAGTATGAGTGAAAGCCGCTGGATTGATGATGATGAAGTCAATCTTGCCATAGGCAGCGTGAATGGCTTCAATCAGTTCGTACTCACGATTTGATTGTAGGTGTTTCAGTTCTACCCCAGCGTTATGGGCTTGCTCTGTAAGAGTATCCACAACTTGAGCTAAGGTACTGTGACCATAGTGTGTCGGTTCGCGCAGACCCAATAGATTAAGATTTGGTCCGTTTAGAACAAGAATCCGTGACTTTGCAGACATTGTGTTGCTATCTTCCCTTATCGTGAGTGGAACGTTTATATTCCCAAATATACGATAGTTCAGCACGATTTTTTTGTTAAAACCGAGCAAATTTTAAAAAATCGACCAAGATTATAGCTAATTCATAGCAATTAGCAGCAATTTACTGGTCTAATCTCCTAATAGCCACTCTCGTTTCTGTAACCAAGTTAACAAAAACAACATAATTGCCATATTTTTTGTGTGGCCAATTTGTGCACTAAAGCAAAAAACCGCCATGAGTGATGGCGGTTTTTAAAGTGCTTTTAAAACAGTTGGTTGAATTTATGCCAATTCTGCTTTCTCTGCGATAAGTTTATCTACAACGCTCGGATCGGCAAGCGTTGATGTGTCTCCGAGGTTGCTAGTATCACCCGTTGCAATTTTACGCAGGATTCGACGCATGATCTTACCAGAACGAGTCTTCGGTAAGGAATCCGTCCAGTGCAGTACATCTGGTGTTGCAATTGGACCAATTTCTTTACGCACCCAATCTTTCACTTCTTTGTGTAGCTCTGCTGACGGGAATTCACCATCGTTCAAGGTAATGTAAGCGTAGATAGCTTGGCCTTTGATATCATGCGGAATGCCCACAATAGCGGCCTCAGCAATTTTATGATGTGCGACAAGAGCCGATTCTATTTCAGCGGTACCCATGCGGTGACCCGACACGTTTAGTACGTCATCAACACGGCCCGTGATCCAGTAGTAACCGTCTTCGTCACGACGAGCCCCATCACTAGTAAAGTACATTCCCTTGAAGGTTGAGAAGTAGGTCTGTTCAAAGCGCTCGTGGTCGCCATAAACAGTACGCATCTGACCTGGCCATGAATCAAGGATCACCAAGTTACCTTCTGCTGCGGTTTCTTCAATGATGTTGCCCATGTTATCAACCAGTGCAGGTTGGACTCCGAAGAATGGTCGAGTTGCTGAGCCTGGTTTTAAGTCTGTTGCACCTGGTAGTGGTGCAATTAAGATACCGCCGGTCTCTGTTTGCCACCAAGTATCAACGATAGGCGAGCTTTCGTTACCAATCGTTTTGTAGTACCACTCCCACGCTTCAGGGTTGATAGGCTCACCTACTGAACCCATCACACGTAAGCTTGAACGAGATGTCCCTGCTACCGCTTCGTTACCTTTTGCCATTAGTGCACGAATAGCGGTTGGCGCAGTGTAGAGAATGTTCACTTGGTGTTTATCAACCACTTCACTCATACGAGCCGTGCTTGGGTAGTTTGGAACACCTTCAAACAGAATGGTTTTGGCCCCGTTCGCTAGTGGACCATAAATTAGGTAAGTATGGCCTGTAATCCAGCCCACATCCGCGGTACACCAGAAGGTTTCACCTGGTTGATAATCGAAGACATATTTAAAGGTCATTGCCGCGTAGACGAGGTAACCGCCTGTAGTATGTAGTACGCCTTTAGGTTTACCTGTCGAGCCAGATGTGTAGAGGATGAACAGCGGGTCTTCGGCTTTCATCTCTTCTGGTGGGCAAACGTCAGAAACGTTGGCTGTTGCTTCGTGCCACCAAACATCACGGTGTTCATGCCATTCAACATTACCACCTGTACGTTTAAGCACGACGACTTTATTGATGGTTTTTACGTCTGGGTTGGTTAGTGCTTCATCCACGTTCTTTTTCAGTGGAACAGCGCGTCCGCCACGTACGCCTTCGTCTGCGGTGATCACGACTTTAGCGTCAGAGTCGATGATACGGCCGGATAGCGCTTCTGGTGAGAAACCGCCAAATACTACGGTGTGAACCGCACCAATACGGGTACAAGCGAGCATAGCCACAGCGGCTTCTGGCACCATTGGCATGTATAGACACACCACGTCGCCCTTGCGTACGCCTTGCTCTTTCAATGCGTTGGAGAATTTACACACTTCTTTGTGCAGTTCGTTGAAAGTGAGTGTTTTGTCGTCGGCTGGATCATCGCCTTCCCAAATGATGGCGACGTCATCCCCGTGTTCTGCAAGATGACGGTCAATACAGTTGGCCGAGACGTTCAGTGTGCCATCTTCAAACCAGCGAATATCAACATGGCCAGTGTCGAAAGAAGTGCTTTTTACTTTGGTGAAAGGTTTGATCCAATCAACGATTTTGCCGTGTTCGTTCCAGAAGCCCTCTGGATCGGTTACCGACTGCTGATACATGGCTAAGTAAGTATCATTATCCGCGTGTGTATGAGTTTTAATATTTTCTTTTACCGGATAAACGTGGGCTTCGCTCATGGCTTCTCTCCTTGTGCCTTATTTCTCGGCCTTACACCAATCTAGATAAGATTTTGAATATATTTTTGTAGGGCTGTTTTTTGGTTCTAAATAACTTGGTCGTGGTAATGACGACGTTGTGCTTATAACTGTCAGTCACCGCGCGTAATTCCACAATTAGACTTTAGGATGAGAGTGATAGAAGCGCCGGGAAATCGCTGAAACAAAAGTATTTCTGGGAGCTAGGTCAACTGATTTTTATGTATACGGTGCGGTTAGGTTGGGTAAATCGCCTTTCGTTAAGCGGACAAAGACCAAAGCGGCAGAAATCGCGTCTTGCAAGGCGTCGTGTTTGTCTTGGATAGGAAGTTCGAGGTGTTTACAAATGGCATCCAGACTTAAGTCGAAATAGGCATTCGGCAAATGTCGTTCCAACTTATCGTGATAAATCTGACTGACCTCGATGAGTGGGTTAGGAAGTGGGAAGCCAAGTTGCCTCAGACAAGCAAGGTCTAAGATCTTTTTATCGTAACGAATGTGATAGCCCACAAGTGGTCGGTTGCCGATAAAGTCGAGCAGCTCGAGCAGCGCCTCTTTTTCACTGATGCCATCGACTAAGTCTTGGTGGCGAATTCGATGGATCTTGACCGAGCCTGAGTCGAGCGATTGCGGCGCGCGTAAGCGGACTTCAAATGGTTGACTGGTGATGATGCGGTTGTCGATGATCTTGGTGGCTGCAATAGTCACCAGCTCGGCGCGATTTGGGTCAAGGCTGGTGGTTTCGCAGTCAAGAGAGACGTATTCTGTTTTATCTGGCGTGCAAAACAGCGACTGATAAGGCGAGCCTTTCAATTTGTAATGCCAGTATTTGCGTTGTAACCAGTTCATTGCTTACGCCTCTGTGATTTATGAAAATCAGGGTTAATCACGAATTTGATAATGGAAGCCTAAAAATTGCTTAAATTTCTTCACCACATGTAAGCTGTGGCGAAGCAAATCACGCTCAGTTCTATCCAGTTGTTTAATATCAATGTTATTCAACGCTTCTTGCTTTTTGAGTTGCTGATTAAGACGAAGTTTAAAGAACAATTTAAGTGCTTCGTTGAGATTATCTGCCGTTTCGGATTCTAAGATGCGCTTATTTCTCAGAGCTTCAATGCGTTCAAACGTGTTCTGCTCTTCAATGGCATACTCCAAAGACAAGGTGCGAATGCCGTGTACAATTGGGAAAATACCGCCGCGTTTAATGTCCAATCCGTCTTTAGCACTTTTTACGTTGCCAAATAGAGTTAGGGGCACCGAAAACTGCAAGGCAGGGCGAGTAAAATCAGACAATATCAACATGCGATCTTTCATTGTGTCACGAAGATGCGCCGCAATTGGAGCCAGCAGCTCGCAATTCCCAGCAACAGCATGGGCGTCACTGAAAATGGCTAAGTCCATGATTTGTTCTGGTTCGGCTTTAGCTATCCAGTGGTTTAGGGTGTTTATCCATTCTTGCTGTGTTTTGACCCACTTCGGGTTGTTAACCATCACTTTGCCAGGGCAAAGTGGATAACCGAGCTGTTGTAGGGTGTGTGTGAAGGATTGCATCACTTGTTCGCAATGAGGCCATTCCAGACCATCTTGAATAATCAGGGCATTGTCTTGATCGGTTTTGAGAATTTGCTCTCCTCGGCCTTCAGAGCCGAGTACGATCAAGCAACAATGGTCGTGCAAGGCTGGTGGTATCACTAACTCGAACGCTTTCTCGATAATTTGCTCGTTTACGGCTGAGATAAGCTCCATGATGAAGCGAGTGCGGATACCGTTTTTCAATAAGCTCTCGACCAATTGACATTGGCGGTTTGAGGCCAAAGCGAGCTCTTCCACGCTGCTTGCTCGAGCAATACTGAGCGTTAACACGTGGGAGTGGGTTGAGAACGCGCTGAGAATTTGGGTCATATCCAGCATGCCGACGGCTCGGTTGCCTTCACATACCATGAGGCGTTTCATTCTATTTCTGGTCATTGTGATCATGGCGTTGAATAGAAAGTCACCATCATCAACGTGATAAACAGGAAAGCTCGCGATCTCACCCACTGGTGTGTCGAGCGCGCAACCATCTATCATCACAGAATGCAGCATATTAGTACGAGTCACTATTGCGTACGGGTGGGCTGATGGCCATTTTTCCAATCGTGGATCATCGCCATGGAGTTGAACCAATGCGGCGTCAATCCCATTTTCTTTTAAGGAACGTGTTACCTCGTTAATTGGTGTATTTGGTTCAAGGATCATCGGTGGGTGATAAATGCTGCGGTCAACTTTAGTGAGAATAAACTCCGCTAAGTTTTGCTGTTGATGGGCCGCTTCGATGAGCTCTTGCCGTTTCGATAAATTGTTATCGAAATAGGCTGCAAACTGGCCATTTTCGTTGTAAAGGGCAAGGAAAATTTCTTTCGGCAGTAGGTAAGAGAGCGTGTCCTCAAGCGCGATGTAGTGATGACGTACCTTGTCTTCAAGTAACGAGCGTACATCGAACATATCGTCGTTGGCATAATGTGCGAACACTTCCTGTTGATCGTTGGAGCGCTCTTCTACCGCGCCTTTGATCAGAATATGTAAGTGGGGGTTCTTCTGTCCGCAGGATAAAATAACATCTCGAGCTCGATAGTAGGCGACGTCCAGAGACGATCGCAGTCGCGTTTGTTGTGCTTCAGTTAAGCGATCGAACGGTGGAGATTGCATGTTAAATTTGTCAGGCATGAGAACACCCAATAATGATGGAAGGAACACTCTCTAAGTCTGACAAATTTCTTACCGGAAGCCAGACGACTTTGGTCTAAATTACGATGTTTTCGCTTGAAGATGCCAAATGTCGCAAAGTTAGTATTCCATCGAGGAAACGATAAGTTTCTTATTCTTCCCTTTTTATAATACGTATGGCGATCCATAATTCCCGGCTCGAACGTTGGTGTTCCCGTTTTAGGATATTAGTAATGTTGAAACCTTCTCCGTATGGCTGGATTTCCCAGTACTTTCTCGGATTCTTCTTTGCGTATGGCGTGTATCTGCCATTTTGGTCACTTTGGTTTAAGGATCAGGGCGTATCTTCGACAGATATCGGTTTGCTGGTCGGGTTAGGCCTTGCGACACGTTGTGTTGCCAATATCGTGATCACCCCACGAGTACACAAAGTCGAACATCTTATGCCTGCTTTACGTTGGTTGAGTTTCGCTGCCCTCCTTTTTGTTGGATTTCACTTTTTTACGGGTGGTAGCTTTTGGTTAATGGCACTAGCGACAGTGTTGTTCAATCTTTGTTGTGGACCGATTATTCCGTTGTCGGACGCGATGGCAAATTACTACGCTCGCCTGAAAATGCTCGATTATGGCCGCACGCGGCTATGGGGTTCGATCGCCTTTATCGCAGGCTCGACGGCAGTGGGCTACCTGGTGGCTGAATTTGGCTCCGATATGATCTTGTACACTGCGATGTTCGGCGTGTTTATCTCGTTGCTGTTTGCTATGCGACCGACTAACCCAATGCCTGTAACGCACGGTGGGCAAAGCGCAGAACGTCCAAAGCTGACCGCTCTTTTGACCGACAAGCCGATACTAAAATTCTTAGTGTTGGTGTCACTAATTCAGGGCAGTCATGCGGCTTACTACGGCTTTAGTGCGATTCACTGGAAGGCCGCTGGTCACTCGGAAGATGTCATTGGCTACTTGTGGAGCTTAGGAGTGGCCGCAGAAGTGGCAGTGTTTGCATTGAGTAAGCGCTTATTCGTAGGTTGGTCAATACGCGCGCTGTTTATTGCTGCTGCCGTTGGTGTAATGATGCGTTGGGGTATTACGGCGTCGACAACATCAATTATTGCTTTGGTGGTTGTTCAACTATTGCATGGTGTGACTTTTGCTACCGCACACATTGCCGCGATCCAATATATCCAAAACTCCGAAGAAAATAAGATCGTAGCGTTGCAAGCGTTGTATAACGCGATTCCGTTGGGCGCATTTATCGCGTTAATGACCGTATTGAGTGGCTGGGGTTATGAGCACTGGGGACCGCTTGTGTTCTGGGGCATGGCCGCGATGGGGTTATTGGCTCTGTTCATCAAGCTTGATTCGCAAGACCCACATCAGGTGGTTGATGTATCAGACAAGCCACTTGAAACTCAGAATTAGACTTATGTAACAAAGGTTAAAAACTAAGCTTTGTCTCCGTTATCAAAGCAGTGTTAAATGAAACCTCTCCCTCATGGAGAGGTTTTTTTATTCTCTTGCTTTAAAAGTAGCAAGAAAGGCAAGAAAGGATATCGGATGCAAGGATGGCTGGTGGTTCCCGTTTCTTTAGCGTATTTGGGAGCTTTATTTATCATCGCGTGGTACGGCGACATTCAGAAAAGGTGGCTAGCGCGCTGGCGGCCTTGGATTTATAGCCTTTCCATTGCGGTGTACTGTACATCGTGGACCTTCTACGGCACGGTCGGGCAGGCCAGCAGTAATCCTTGGTCTTTCTTGCCCATTTATATTGCTCCCATTTTAGTGTTTACCATCGGATGGCGCGTTTTAGCTCGGCTTATTTTGATTGCTAAACGGGAACACATCACGTCGATTGCTGACTTTATCGGAGCACGCTACGGTAAATCCCAAGGTTTGGCCGTGGTTGTTACGCTCATAGCGGTTGCGGGAATTTTGCCGTACATCGCTTTACAGCTGCGTGGTATCACTATGGGGCTTGAAATCATTGCTCCGGAGCTGGCTACTGATTTTGGTTATCAAAACGATAGCGTGTCGTGGTTTGTTGTGGTCGCATTGGCGATTTTTACGATGCTATTCGGTACCCGCCACATTGATAACACGGAACACCATCGTGGGATGATGATGGCAATTGCCTTCGAATCCATTATCAAACTGCTGGCTTTTTTAGTGGTTGGTGTCTTCATTGTTTGGTTGGCGATGAACACCGAGAATTTGAGCTTACTTGATGTTGCCGCACAGACGTATCAGTCACCAAATATCCCGACTATATTGATTCATACTGTACTGACCATGCTGGCGATCGTTTGCCTTCCGCGACAATTCCATACGATGGTGGTGGAAAATGAACGTGCTCAAGATTTGCACGTGGCTCGTTGGTTGTTCCCCATTTATCTGATCTTAATGGGGATTTTTGTTTTACCTATTGCGTGGGTAGGGCAAGGTCTCTTGAGTGGCGCTTCGCCTGATACTTATGTCATCAGTGTGCCGATGTCGGTAGGGGCGAGTGAAATCGCCTTACTTGCGTTTCTAGGCGGTACTTCAGCGGCAAGTGGCATGGTTATCGTATCGACGATTGCCTTAGCGATCATGGTCTCGAATGACTTGGTTATGCCATTGCTATTGCGTCGCATGCGACTGACGCAGCGTAACCATCACCATTTTTCTGAATTATTACTGCGGATCCGCCGTGGTTTGATTTTAGTTTTGTTGATTGGCGCGTGGTGTTTCTATCAAGCGTTGGACACCATTCATTCACTTTCTGCTATCGGCTTTCTCTCGTTCGCGGCTATCACGCAATTCGCTCCTGCGCTGGTTGGTGGTATGTATTGGCGTCAAGGGAATAAGAAAGGTGTGTATGTTGGCCTCGCGGTGGGTTTTGCTACCTGGTTGATTACGTTAATGAGCCAAACAGACATGCTTGCCGGAGACGCCAGTAATAACTTCCTGATCTGGTTGATTACGCCACCAGAGGTATTGGCTAGTTTTGATATCGCGATTTCAGATTGGGGGATGATCCTCAGCGTGGTCGCTAATGCAGTGTGTTTTGTTGTGGTTTCTATGGCTACCCGACCAAGCCTAAGTGAGCGCTTACAATCGGCATCATTCGTTGGTACACCGTTGCCTGAAAGCGAAAATATGAGTCTGTACCAGAGCCGCGTTACGGTTGCAGAACTGGAAATGCTAGCGTCCAGATTTGTAGGACGAACGCGAGTTAAAGCGGCGTTTCAAGCCTACTGGAGCCAGCAACGAGAAGAGTTGATGCCGAATCAACAAGCGCCATCTTCTCTGATTCGGCATACGGAGCGTGTGCTAGCAGGGGTATTTGGAGCATCTTCTGCCAAGTTAGTACTTACTTCCGCTCTGCAAGGAAGAAACATGCAGCTTGAAGAGGTGGCGACTATCGTCGATGAAGCCTCTGAACTGTACGATTTTAGTCGGGGTTTACTCCAAGGCGCGATTGAGCATATTGGACAAGGTATTGCGGTCGTCGATAAGCAACTACGCTTGGTTGCGTGGAACCAACGCTATTTAGAACTCTTTGAATTTCCGCCAGGCCTGATTCAAGTAGGTCGACCGATTGCGGATGTGATTCGGCACAATGCAGAGCAGGGGTTGTGTGGCCCTGGTGACCCTGATGACCACGTCCGTCGCCGTGTTTATCACCTTGAGCAAGGGACTCGGCACACCTCTTCTCGGGTTCGTCCCGATGGTCGCGTGATAGAGGTGCAAGGTAACCCAATGCCAGGTGGTGGCTTTGTGATGAGCTTTACCGACATCACCGTATTCCGTGATGCAGAGCAAGCACTGAAAGACGCCAACGAGACATTGGAAGAAAGGGTACGTCTGCGGACTCGAGAATTAGAACAACTTAACAAGCAGCTGGTGGAAGCGACGCAGCGCTCGGATTTGGAATCGAAGTCCAAATCACGGTTCTTGGCGGCAGTAAGCCATGACTTGATGCAACCGCTCAACGCGGCGCGTCTATTCGCATCTTCACTATCGGAAGTCGCCAAAGACAGTGAAGCCAAAAAGCTGTCAGCACACATTGAAAGTGCTTTAGAGGCTGCCGAAGACTTAATTGGAGATTTGCTGGATATCTCGCGTTTGGAATCGGGCAAGTTGGAAGTCAACGTGCATGGCTTTGCGTTAAATGATGTGTTATCGAATTTGAATGCTGAGTTTAGTGCGTTAGCCAAACAGCAAGGTATAGAGTTCACCATGATTCCGTCCTCACTCATGGTTAAGTCGGATCCCAAACTGCTGCGCCGTGTGGTGCAAAACTTCCTGACCAATGCGTTTCGTTATAACCCGAATGGCAAAGTCGCACTCGGTGTTCGCCGCGTGAAAGGGCGAGTGCGTATTGATGTATGGGATAATGGAGTGGGGATTGAAGAAGAGAAGCAGCAAGAGATTTTTGAAGAGTTTAATCGCGGAACTCAAGTTCGTTCCGACCAAGGTCTCGGACTTGGTTTGGCGATTTCGAAAGGAATTGCTCAGGTACTTGGGCATGAAATTTCGATGCGCTCTTGGGTTGGAAAAGGCAGTGTTTTTTCCATCACCCTAGATAAAGCTGATCATGTTCAGCCTCATCCAGTTCACGTGGCGATGAATAAGCAATCTGAACTTGGTCATCTGAGAATCCTTTGTGTCGATAATGAGCCTGACATTCTAGTCGGCATGGAAAACTTACTTTCCCGATGGGGCTGCGATACACGAGTTGCGATTGATTTAGTTGAAAGTCTACAAGCGCTTGAGGATGGTTGGATTCCGGATGTAATTTTCTCCGATTACCGACTTGATGATGGTCGTACTGGTTTAGAAGTGCTACAGCAATGCCGCCTGAGATTAGGCCACAGCTTTGAAGGCGTCATCATCAGTGCAGATCGTACCGATGATATGCTTGATGGCATCAAAGCAAATGGGTTCAGCTTTATTGCTAAGCCAGTTAAGCCGCTTAAGCTGCGTTCGGTGCTCAATCGAGTCGCTTAGGATTGGAGTGTTTGAAAAATCGCTATAAAAGAGACCTCCGAATGGAGGTCTCGATATTTGTAATCTTAGTTGATAGGCTGAGTTTGCCGTTTATTCTGCGACGCCGCCTTGGGTCAGTTTGGCTGGATTAAGCAATCGCTCTAGTGTGGCTCTATCCAAATCAGTTTCTTCTTCCGCGACATCAATAATCGCGCGCCCCTGTTTGTAGGCTTTTTTCGCGACTTCTGCCGCTTTTAGGTAACCAATGACCGGGTTGAGAGCCGTGACCAAAATTGGGTTTTTGGCGAGTGCTACATCCAAGTTATCTTGGCGAACTTCAAACGTCGCAATGGCTTTGTCAGCTAAAGCGGTTGCGCTGTTAGAGAGTAACTCGATGCTCTCCAATACGTTATGAGCAATAACTGGCAACATGACGTTAAGCTGGAAGTTGCCCGCTTGGCCTGCGACGGTAATGGTGGTGTCATTACCAATGACTTGCGCTGATGCCATAGCTGCGGCTTCTGGGATCACAGGATTTACTTTGCCAGGCATGATGGAAGAACCCGGTTGCAAGCCTTGTAATTCTATCTCACCTAAACCAGCCAATGGGCCTGAATTCATCCAACGAAGATCGTTTGCGATCTTCATGATCGCAACTGCTGCTGTTTTGAGCTGTCCCGACAGAGCGACGATCGCATCTTGACTGCTTAAATTGAAAAAGAAGTTATCACTGGCCGTGAACTGAATACGAGTTGACTGGGTTAGGTTGCTAGCGAATAAGTCTGCAAAGCGTGGATCGGCATTGATCCCCGTTCCAACCGCCGTACCACCTTGGGCTAAGGCTTTTACAGCAGGAAGTGCTTGTTCAATCGCTTGTTTTGCGTGCTCGATTTGGAACTGCCAACCGCCAAGTTCTTGAGCAAAGGTAATTGGCATCGCGTCCATTAAGTGGGTGCGACCGGTTTTTACAACATCTTTCAATGCTTGTTGCTTAGACTCTAGTGTTTGGCTTAGGTGTGACAGGGCCGGGAAGAGCTGTTTTTCAATGGCTAATGCTGCGCTAACTTGAATGGCCGTCGGTACCACATCGTTGCTGCTTTGTCCCATGTTGACGTGATCATTAGGGCTGACAGTGCCGCCTAGATGCTGGGAGGCCAGTGTTGCAATTACTTCATTCGCATTCATATTTGAGCTAGTGCCTGATCCTGTTTGGAACACGTCAATTGGGAATTGCTCAATATGATTGCCTTCGATAATTGCTTGAGCTGCGTCAGCAATCGCGTTGGCAATATCTCCTTCAAGCAGCCCTAGCTGTGCGTTGGTGAGTGCCGCAGTCTGCTTGATGTGTGCTAACGCTTTGATAAAACCAGATGGCATTTTATGTTGACTGAATGAGAAGTTATCGACGGCGCGTTGAGTCTGGGCTTGGTAGAGAGCATCTGCAGGGACAGTAACTTCGCCCATACTGTCAGTTTCTATGCGGAATTCGGTGCTCATGGTAGGGATCCTTTTGGTTAATCAAGTGAGATTTGAATCAGGCGTAATTGTTGTTGTAGTGCGAGAAATTTCACGTCGCCTTGTTCAAACTGGTAGTAATAGCGTTTGAGACAGAATAATGGCGTATGGATAGAATCGAGACAGACACGACGGAAGATACGACTGCGAGTTGAGTCTTGAATTGCGTCTAGTAAATGGAAATAAACCTGACGTAAAAACAGCTCACACAACAATAGATTTTCTTCATCGGCATCGTGTTCATAACAAGAAGACAACACCATTCCCCAATGAATATAGTCATGAATCACGTCTGGCTCAAAGCCATGTGGTGCGGCGAGAAGGAATCTATCTTGGGCTTTAAAAAATGCGTTAAAGATGTCCCGTTTGTTGTCCATAACCACCTCTCATTAAATGTAATGATAATTATTATCAATTAACTTGTGAGTTGGCAACCCTTTTTAGAGTAAGAGGTTGTTGAAGAAAGACTTACGGAAACAAAAGCCGACGCAAAGGCGTCGGCTGAGTAGGAATTCATTTATGCTGAGTGAAACTAAGTCACTGTCGTTTGAATACCGGTGAATTAGCTTGTCACCGTTATTCAGTAAATAAGGTTTCGTACTTCACAAATGCGGTTTGTGTTTCACCATAATACAGTGTACCGCCTGATTGAATGACGACTCTTAACCAGCTTTCTGCAGATGCAGGCTTTGGTAAGGTGATGTACCAGCTTTGGCCTGCTTGATCGGCGGGCTTCATATCAATCGGTTGAGCGTTTTTCTCTTTGTCACTCACAATAGAAACTTTAACCCCTTCGAGTGGGTAAGCGGCGTTGAGTGATAATTCTAAGTTATTTTTAGTGAGTTTTTCCGAGCGAAATTTCACTTTAAAATCGCCATTTTCCATATCACACAGACCACTGGTGTAACGACAATTAGACTTACTCGCGAGTTTGTAAGTTTCCCCTTCTTGCGCCGCGTGGGGCTTCTCGCTGAGGGCCATATCGGTACCGAAGTAAGCGATCAAAGAGAGAACTGGCGCAATCAGTAGAGCGAGAATAAAGTGCTTGTTTTTGAACATCTTGGCTTCCTTGCAACGACATACTGCGAATATGGTAACTGAAAAGTGAGAATAAAAAAGCCCCGGACGGCTGGTTCCAAACGGGGCTTTTGTGGTTTTGATTAGTTTTTAGTGATCCACTGCACTACCAGCACCTACTGGCACGCGAACGTGTTCGACTAGGTCTTTTACTTCTTGTGGCGTTTCTGCTGTTACTTTGGATACAGCGAATGCGACGATGAAGTTAAATAGTGCGCCAATAGCACCAAACGCGTTTGGCTCAATACCCAGGAACCAGTTTGTTCCCCAGCTTTCTAGATATTTCCAATCAGCAACGAAAAGGATGCCTTTGTGTTGGAATACGTAGAACAGCGTAATACTGATACCCGCAATCATACCGGCGATTGCGCCTTCTTTGTTGATGCTCTTGCTGAAGATGCCCATCATCAATGCAGGGAAGATGGATGAAGCGGCAAGACCAAAGGCGAGTGCTACCGTACCTGCGGCAAATCCAGGCGGATTTAAACCGAGATAGCCTGCGGCTGCTATCGCTACTGCCATTGATATTCGACTAGCAAGTAGCTCTTTTTTCTCGGATATGTTCGGATTGATAACCCCTTTGATTAAGTCATGGGAAATAGCTGAAGAAATGGCGAGTAGTAAACCTGCTGCGGTAGATAGTGCAGCTGCAAGACCACCTGCTGCCACAAGTGCAATCACCCAGTTTGGTAGTTTAGCGATCTCTGGGTTAGCCAATACCATGATGTCGTTATCAACGCGCAGTTCGTTGGTGGACGCATCTGAAGTGTATTGGATATTGCCATCGCCATTTTTATCGTCAAAACCGAGTAGTCCAGTTGTTTCCCAGTTTTTGAACCACGCAGGACGCTCGTCATACGCTAGGTGCTGACCCGGAGCTGGATTTACCGTATTCATTAGGTTGAGACGAGCCATCGCTGATACCGCTGGTGCAGTAGTGTAAAGGATGGCGATGAAGATCAGAGCCCAACCTGCTGATGTACGTGCGTCGCGAACCTTCGGCACGGTAAAGAAACGGATAATTACGTGTGGTAGACCGGCAGTACCAATCATCAGTGACATGGTGTAGACAAACATATTAAGTGTGTCGCCACGTACTTGGGTCGTGTATTCACTGAATCCGAGTTCGGTCACCACTTGGTCAAGCCGATCGAGTAGATAGACATCGGTACCAGCCATGGTACTCCCTAGACCAATTTGTGGGATTGGGTTACCAGTGAGTTGCAGAGAGATAAAGATTGCAGGGATAGTGTAAGCAAGAATGAGTACGCAATATTGAGCAATCTGCGTGTAAGTGATGCCTTTCATGCCGCCAAGAACCGCGTACATGAAAACGATACACATACCAATTAATAGGCCAGTGGAGTAATCCACTTCTAAGAAGCGACCAAACGCAACGCCCACGCCTTTCATCTGACCGATAACATAAGTCACTGATGCGATGATAAGACAAACAACCGCTACGATACGTGCTGTGTTGGAGTAAAAGCGTTCACCAACAAACTCTGGCACCGTAAACTTACCAAATTTGCGTAGGTAAGGCGCTAGCAACAGCGCAAGCAGAACGTAGCCACCAGTCCAACCCATTAGAAATACGGAGCCGCCATAGCCCATGAAGGCAATTAAGCCTGCCATTGAGATAAACGACGCTGCGGACATCCAATCGGCTGCGGTTGCCATACCGTTTGCAATCGGGTTTACACCGCCACCAGCAACATAAAACTCTTTGGTTGATCCGGCGCGAGCCCAAATAGCAATCCCGATGTACAGGATGAACGTGGCGCCAACGACCAGGTAGGTAATAGTTTTCAAATCCATCTGAGTGACTCCTTATTCGTCCACGCCGAATTCACGGTCAATTTGGCGCATCTTCCATGCGTAATAGAAAATAATTCCTAGGAACGCATAGATGGAGCCTTGTTGAGCAAACCAGAAACCGAGTTTGTAACCGCCTAGTTGAAATTGATTTAGTACGTCGACAAATAAAATGCCGCAGCCGAAAGACACGACGAACCAGATGACCATTAGGCCGATCATGAGCTTCACGTTTTTGTCCCAATAGGCTTTGGCTCTTTCTTCGCTTTCAAATGCCATTGCCGTCTCCTTACGATTGGTATTGTTGTTAATGAAATGTTTCAATATGTACATTAGCAAGGTGTTGGCAATAACTCTTTTCAACTTTAGTCGGGGTGTTAAAAATGAAGAACCCCCATATTATGGGCTTTTGCAGCGAACAAAGGGGCAAAACGTTATGTTAATAAACTGTTAAGTTAGCCAAAGGTCTAAAGGTTGATTGGATAAACAGGCATGATTAAGACGGGCCATTAATCTTTTCTTCATTGAACTTGGAGATGCTGTGTAAGTATTGGTGGTGATCTTGTGGCTCTTAAAGAGAGAAGGCGTAGATAAGAAAGCTCACAAGTAATTTATTTACATAAAGTTTTCGCATCAAATCACCGTTTTAACGCACAATAAAGTAATATAACTGAGTCATTCTCGTACAACCTCGCATTTTGAGACGGTGTAAAGGGGAGGCAGATTAGGGCATTACCTCATTAACGAAGTAGCCTTGCTCATCACAATTATTATCGTTTTTCATTAAGGGAGGGTGAGAATGGACGCAGACACCATTAACAGTTTTTTTCTAATAGGTGCGTTGTTAATCGCACTTAGCGTTCTTTTAAGCCCAGTGTCTTCTAAGTTGGGAATCCCAATTCTTTTGGTATTTTTAGCCGTTGGAATGCTAGCGGGGGAAGACGGCTTAGGCGGCATTTTATTCGATAACTTTTCGATCGCTTATTTGGTTAGTAACCTCGCATTAGCCATCATTTTGCTTGATGGTGGGATGAGAACGCGGGTCGCCAGCTTTAGGGTTGCGTTATGGCCCTCGGTCTCTTTGGCGACATTTGGCGTTGCGATCACCACCATTTTAACCGGGCTGATGGCAACGTGGTTATTCGACTTAGATTTATTGCAAGGCATATTGGTTGGAGCGATTGTTGGTTCCACCGATGCTGCCGCGGTCTTCTCTCTACTCAAAGGTCGTAGCCTGAACGAACGTGTTGGTTCAACGCTGGAAATTGAATCCGGCACCAATGACCCTATGGCGGTGTTTCTGACCGTAACTCTGATTGCTATTTTAGCGAACCCTGGCGCAGATTTAAGTGCGGGCTTTTTGGCGTTCAGTTTTCTTAAGCAGTTTGGTATTGGCGCGTTACTTGGCTTCGCTGGTGGCTGGATCTTATGGAAAGTTATCAATCGCAATCAATTACCAGATGGGCTGTATTCTATTTTAACGGTCAGTGGTGGCTTGCTTATTTTTGCTTTATCTAACACTTTGGGTGGCAGTGGTATTTTGTCGATTTACCTCGTTGGTCTTTTATTAGGTAACCGTCCAACACGCAGCCGCCACTCTATTCTTCATGTTTTAGATGGTATGACGTGGCTAGCTCAAATTGGTATGTTCTTGGTGCTTGGCTTGTTGGTTACACCATCCAATTTACTCTCTATTGCGTTGCCAGGTCTTGCGCTTGCCTTCGGGATGATTTTGTTTGCCCGACCAATCTCAGTTTGGATTGGTTTACTGCCATTCAAGAGTTTCACGCCACGTGAAAAGTGGTTTGTCTCTTGGGTAGGATTGCGTGGCGCTGTACCTATCATCCTCGCGGTATTTCCGATGATGGCAGGGTTGCCAGATGCTCAACTGTACTTCAATTTGGCATTCTTTGTAGTAATGGTGTCTTTGATAGTACAAGGGGGCACGTTGACCAAGGCGATGTCTCTTGCAAAGGTCGAGCTACCTTCTAAGCCTGAGCCAATTTCGCGTACGGGGGTGGAGATTTACCCGACCAGTGAGTGGGAGCTGTTTATCTATAGACTTAAAGCAGATAAATGGTGCATTGGTGAGCCATTACGTAGTCTTTCGATGCCGGAAGGAACGCGTATCGCCGCTGTATTTCGCAGTAAAGAGCTATTGCACCCATCCGGCAGTACGCGCCTTGAGGAAGATGATACCTTGTGTGTATTAGCACAAGAAAAGGATTTAGATGCACTGAGCTTACTGTTTAGTGAAGCCCCAGAGAAAGCGTCGCTAGCGCGATTCTTCGGTGACTTCTTCCTCGATATTGAAGTGAAGCTTGCCGATATTGCCGTGATGTATGGTTTGAATCTGGGGGATGAACCGCTGGATAAAAGTTTGAGAAACCTTGTCGAAGAGCAATTAGGTAGCACGCCAGTATTGGGAGACCATTTCGAGTGGCAAGGTTTGCATTGGATCGTCGCTGATGTTGTTGATCAGCAGGTCACTAAAGTCGGTATCCGATTGCCAAACGAAAAAAGTAAGTCTGACGATAAGACGTCAATCTAGTCGCTCATTTCCGTCAGCATAATCACGGCTTGCGTGCGGTTCTTTACACCGAGCTTACGGAAAATCGCTGTCATGTGCGCTTTTATGGTGGCTTCTGAAACATTCAATTCGTAAGCGATTTGCTTGTTCAGCAAGCCATCGGACAACATTCCCAACACTTTATATTGCTGCGGTGTTAGCGCAGCAATCTTTTCCGCTAAGTCATTACATGCCGCGTTATTGGTGATCAACCCTTCAGGGAAGTATGGGTCGCCATTCAGCACTTGATTGAGCGCGTTCACTAATTCGCGCATGTCGCTGGACTTGGGAATAAAACCAAATGCACCATGGCTTTTCACCTGCGTCACGATCGCCGGCTCTTCACTCGCTGAAACGACGACGATAGGTAAATCTGGATGCTCTGCTCGCAAATGAATCAAGCCAGACATACCATTTGCTCCTGGCATTTTGAGGTCCAATAGCACTAAATCTGGCTCTTCCTCTCGTTCTAACAAAGCCAGAAGTGCGTCGAGTGAGTCCGCTTCCAGCAAATTTGCACCACTAATAGCCATGTGGATAGATTGAAACAAGGCATTCCGGAAGAGTGGGTGATCATCTGCAATAATGATGGTGTAGGTCGAATCCATGACGTTAAACACTTTTGACTATTTCGTTAAATTTATTATTGTCCAGCTTTGAGAGAGTGGACAATATTTATTCGCTAAAAGTCTGAACCAAATCGACTTTTATTAGGAAAATTGCATATAAACGCAATGTTCTTATTCAAATCTGAGCAATAAAAAACGCCAGTGGACATCACTGGCGTTTGAATATCTGGTTATCAGAACTGCTTGATATGCTCTAAGAAAGGCTCGGCTTGCATGAATCCCGTCAAACGAGCGTTTGAAACGTGTTCACCACTGGCATCCCAAAACTCAATTGTTGGTAAACCAAGCACACTCATGTGCTTCAGTAGTTCGATGTCTTGCACTTGGTTTTTGGTCACGTCCGCTTGCAGAAGAATGAAGTCTTGCAGTTTGGCTTCGACGCTTGGGTCATGGAAGGTGTACTTTTCAAACTCTTTACATGCTACACACCAATCGGCGTAGAAATCGAGCATGACGGGTTTACCTGCCGCTTTCGCAAGTGCCAGTTGTTCTTCAAGATCCGCCACGTTAGCAATGCGAGTAAAGCTAACAGTGGCTTGCTGAGTTTGTGTTGTGCTGTTGCCAAACCAGTAATTTAAGATAGGTTGTGCTGAGGCTAGCAAACCTAAGACGGCGATTATGCCCACGGCACTTTGTTTCCAGCCACCAAACTCTAGACTGTTTTTGATGTGGTATAGCCAACCAAAAGCAGCAATACCCAGTGCTGACCACAGAATCGTTGACCACATTTCTGGCATGATGCGTTCTAGTAAGAAGATAGGTGCGGCAAGCAGAATAAAGCCGAAGAGTGTTTTCACTCGGTCCATCCAACCGCCGGCTTTTGGTAGCAGTTTGTTGCCGAAGACCGCAACAAGAATCAGCGGAATACCCATGCCCATCGCCAGCGCGTATAACGCGATACCACCGGTAAGCAAATCGCCGCTTTGTGCCACGTAAAGTAGCGCACCAGACAGAGGTGCCGTGGTACATGGTGAGCACACCAGTCCAGAAATCGCCCCCATGGCGAATACGCCTGCACTGCTGCCGCCTTGCTGTTTGTTGCTGAGGTTGTTTAACCACGTTTGAACGTTGCTTGGTAGCTGTAATGAGTACAGACCAAACATAGACAAAGCGAGTGCGATGAACAGTACGCTCAAGCCAATCAGCACATAAGGGTGTTGCATTGCCGCTTGGAACTGCATACCTGCAGATGCCACCACAAGGCCGAGTAGGGTGTAAGTCAGTGCCATGCCTTGCACGTAGACGAATGACAAGCCTAGCGCACGGCGTTGGCTTAGTTTGCCACTGCCAAGCACTATGCTGGTCAGAATTGGGTACATAGGCAGCACACAAGGTGTAAACGCCAAGCCCACACCAAGCGCCAAGAACAGAAGTGGTGTCCACCAGTTATCAGCAAGGTTGGCTGCAAGGCTATCTTGCTGTGTTACTGGCGCTGATGATGTGTCACCAGACGTAGATGATTGCGCCGCTGGTGGCGTTGCTGTTGGTGTCTGTTCTGCTTTTGATGCAGTTGTCGCCGTTGTCGCCGTTGTTGAATCTGAGTTCGACGAAGTAAACGCGCTGATAGGAATCACGCGAGTTTCTGGCGGGTAACAGAAGCCTGCTTTCGCACAACCTTGGTATTGCACGACTACGCGAGCACCGTCTTGCCAATCATGCATTGGTACATTAACGAAGAGAGGTTGAGTATAGATATGCACGTCACCAAAGAATTCATCTTTATGCGGTGTGCCGTCTTCCATTTGCAGTTCGCCTAGCGATACTTTCTCACCAGCTACAGACAAGCGCTCTTGATATAGGTAGTACCCGTCACGTACCTGCCAATCGAGCATCAATTTGTCATCTTGCTGGTAGAAGTTAAATGGAAACGCCTGATCAACAGGAACAAAACTGTCGCTGCTGCTACCAAAACTGTTGTTCTGGCTACTGTTAAACTGGTCTTTGCCAAATAAAGCTAAAGACGGAGTGGAAAAGGTAATGAGCCCTAAGAGTAAAACGGAAAGTAATGCGCGCATAAAAGAGTCAATTCATCTTAGATAATTGCCGTTAGTGTAACTCAATCAGACCCGGAGGCGAGTCAATAAGTTTCATGAAAATGAAGATTTATTGAGCATAAATCAAGACAACAGGCAATAAAAAAGGGAGCCGAAGCTCCCCGAGTAAGACTCTGTTTCTACTAGATCAGTAGACCACCGAATGCGAAGCCAAGTGCTACCGCAGAAGCGATGGTTACCACACCAGGTACAAAGAATGGGTGGTTGAATACGTACTTACCGATACGAGTTGAACCCGTGTCGTCCATCTCAACCGCTGCTAGAAGCGTTGGGTAAGTTGGCAGCACGAATAGCGCACTTACTGCTGCGAAAGATGCAACTGCGGTAAGTGGTGCCACACCGATAGCAAGTGCTGCTGGCATCAGCGCAACAGTGGTTGCACCTTGTGAGTAAAGCAGCATTGAAGCGAAGAATAGAACGAGTGCTAGCATCCATGGGTAGTCTGCTAGTAGCGCACCCGCAACTTCTTTGATGCCGTCAACGTGCGCGTTAACGAACGTAGAACCTAGCCATGCCACACCAAGAACACACACACATGCTGTCATACCAGAGCGGAATGTTGCTGCTGCTGGGATTTTGCCAGCATCGATTTTACAGCTCATTACGATAGCTGCCGCAGCTGCTAGCATTACCGTCATGATAGCTTCGTTACGACCTAGAGCAGGGTTCTCGATAAGGCCAACAGAGCCAGAAATTGCTGCTGCGTAACACACGACAAATGCGATTGCGCCTAGGAAGATGAATGTTGCTTTCTTCGCTGTTGGTAGGATTTCGCGTTTTGCTTCTGTATTTAGCTTGATTAAGCCTTTTTCTAGACGCTCTTGGTATTCAGCATCGTCTTTTAGCTCACAGCCCATGAAGTTCGCCACGAACGCACCGATCATGCACGCGATGAACGTCGTTGGGATACAGATTGCTAGTAGTGTTAGGTAGTCAACGCCAAATGGGTGCAGCATTGCCGCGAACGCTACAACAGCCGCTGAGATTGGTGATGCGGTGATAGCGATTTGCGATGCTACGACCGCGATAGACAGTGGACGAGAAGGGCGCACGCCTTGGCCTTTCGCTACTTCTGCAATCACTGGCAAAGTAGAGAATGCCGTGTGGCCAGTACCCGCCATTAATGTCATTAGGTAAGTTACGATAGGCGCATAAAAGGTGATGCGCTCAGGATGCTTGCGCAAAAAGTTTTCAGCAACTTGCACCATCCAGTCTAAACCACCCGCTACCTGCATTGCTGCGATAGCGGTGATTACAGACATGATGATCAAAATTACGTCAACGGGAATGTAAGCTTGGCTTGTTGGTACGCCCAAGATCAAAGACAACGCAATGACCCCAGCACCACCGGCAAAACCAATGCCGATACCACCGATTCTTGCCCCCAAATAGATGAAGAGCAGAACCACGAAGAGTTCGACCATGACCATATTGATACCTCTTTAGTTTTTTATTTGATTCTGATTTTTTGAACACTCAGGAACAGGAGTAAATGCTCAGAGAATGAGAACCTAGTGGTTTAGCGGCAATAAAAGCATATAAAAAATGTGGTTAACCGTATGAGAGCCTAAAAAAGGGGCCTGAGTGGCCCCCTTCGGATTCGTTATTACTCGTAACGTTTTGCTTTGTAAGTAGGATGCATGAAGTTTTCTACTGACAAGATTTCATCAAGCTCCTCTGCTGTAAGCAGACCGCGCTCTAGCACGACTTCACGAACACTCTTACCAGTTTCTGCACAAATCTTACCTACGATGTCACCTTCGTGGTGGCCGATGTATGGGTTTAGGTAAGTGACGATACCGATAGAGTTGTAAACGTAGTTTTCGCAAACTTCTTTGTTCACAGTGATGCCGTCGATACATTTATCGCGTAGGTTCACACACGCATTGTGTAGTAGAGAGATAGACTCAAACACGCTT
Source organism: Vibrio sp. YT-17 (assembly GCF_033337375.1). Lineage (NCBI taxonomy): Bacteria > Pseudomonadati > Pseudomonadota > Gammaproteobacteria > Vibrionales > Vibrionaceae > Vibrio > Vibrio sp. YT-17. The sequence continues at coordinate 36,405 of NZ_JAWOQP010000025.1, read as the reverse complement.
TGTGCGATAACTGGTTCCATTACGTTTAGCTGTAGCTGACCGCCTTCTGCTGCGAAAGAAACCGTGTTGTCGTTACCGAGAACTTTGAAGCAAACTTGGTTTACTACTTCTGGGATAACTGGGTTTACTTTAGCTGGCATGATTGAAGAGCCTGCTTGCATTTCAGGTAGGTTCAATTCATTTAGACCCGCACGAGGACCAGAAGAAAGTAGACGAAGGTCGTTACAGATCTTCGATAGTTTCACTGCTAGGCGTTTTAGCGCGCCGTGAGTCATTACGTATGCACCACAGTCAGACGTTGCTTCGATAAGGTCTTCTGCTGCAACAACGTCAAGGCCTGTTACTTCCGCTAGGTGTTTTACTGCAAGTGCTTGGTAGCCAGTTGGTGTATTTAGACCAGTACCGATTGCGGTTGCGCCTAGGTTGATTTCTAGGAGGAGTTTAGATGTGTAATCTAGAGCACGAATCTCTTCGTTTAGTGTTACCGCCCACGCATGGAACTCTTGACCTACTGTCATTGGTACTGCGTCTTGAAGCTGAGTACGGCCCATTTTCAGTACATCTTTAAACTCAACGGCTTTAAGTTCGAATGCGCCTTTTAGGTACTCAATTGCTTCCATTAGCTTATGTACGCTGTTGTATACCGCAATACGGAAACCTGTTGGGTACGCACAGTTGGTTGATTGGCTCTTGTTTACATGGTCATTTGGGTTAACAAATTCGTATTGGCCTTTCTCTTTACCCATCAACTCAAGCGCAACGTTTGCGATCACTTCGTTCGTGTTCATGTTAACTGAAGTGCCTGCACCGCCTTGGAATACGTCTGATGGGAACTGATCCATACACTTGCCAGTTTCTAGGATCAAATCACACGCTTCGATGATGTAGTTTGCAACGTCTTTTGGAATAGCGCCAAGTTCTTTGTTTGCTAACGCTGCTGCTTTTTTGGTCATTACCATGCCGCGTACAAATTCTGGTACGTCAGAGATGGTCATATTGGAGATGTTGAAGTTCTCGATCGCACGTAGCGTATGAATACCGTAGTACGCATCTGCAGGGACATGACGTTGACCTAATAGATCTTCTTCAATACGAGTGGCTGGGTTTGCTGTTTTTGGAGCATCAGATAGGGTAGCCATAGCAGGATCCTTAGATGATAATTCTGATAATAAAGTTATTTATTAGCCATTTCTGCAATCTAGAATCCATTCATCAGAATTTTTGGCTGGAAAATCCGTCCTGACTTATGTGGCACATGATACTGCACCTAGCGCATAAAAATAGTAACTAGATCACCTTTTTCGTTTTTCATGAGTCAATAATTTGCAAAGTATGAACGGGTTATTAATAACCCTTTATAGGTACTCGATTTTCCTCGACAAACATGAGTTTTTAGAGTTCGAAATTAGCACTTTAAAAGCACGAAAAAATCGGTATGCAATTGAATGAAACGCGTTCCCGCTACTTTGTCTAAAAGAGAAGGAGACCAGTATGAACACGCTTTTTTACAACGATTCGTTTGAGCTTAGTCTGCTTTTACCATTACACTGAATTAAACAAAGGAGGGCGTGTGTTTCCTATCTTATTATTAGCGTTTATTTTTGTTCCGATCATTGAAATCGGCTTATTTATTCAGGTGGGCGGCTTTTTAGGTTTATGGCCGACCATTGCACTAGTCTTAATCACTGCATTTGTTGGTGCGTCGTTGGTTCGTAGCCAAGGTATACAAACACTGATGTCAGTACAGGGGCGTCTTGAACAAGGTGAAATTCCAGCCCAGCAAATTTTTGAAGGCGTAATGCTAGCGGTGGCTGGCGTGCTACTGTTAACCCCGGGCTTTATGACCGATGCCCTTGGTATGTTGGTGTTGCTTCCTGCGCCACGCGCCGCGATAGCTAAATACTTGATGAGCAAAATGGTGGTGAAAACCATGCATGGTGGTGGCTTCCAAGGTGGTTTCTCTAACCAGGGGCCATTTGAGCAAGACCCGTTCCGTCGTGACCCTTTTGATTCCCAGTCAGATAATGGCAAGACCTTCGAAGGGGAATACGAGCGTAAAGACGATGATGATCGCAACAAGCTCAACTGATTGAGTTAGACAGTAAAGAAAACAAAAGGGCGCACCAAGCGCCCTTTTCTGTATTTGGAATTCGTGCTGCTTACAATGCGCCTTCAAAGCCCATTTGACGCCATGCTTCAAAAGCAATGATCGCAACGGCATTCGAAAGGTTTAGGCTGCGCGCATCTGGCATCATTGGAATGCGAATACGCTGCTCCATTGGCAAGCTATCGATGATTTCAGCAGGCAAACCACGAGTTTCTGGACCAAACATCAAAACATCACCCGTTTGGTATTGTGCATCAACGTGGTGACCTGTGGTTTTGGTGGTGCAGGCAAACAATCGGTAGTTACCTTGCTTCTCTTTCTCTAAATATTCTAAGAACGCTTGATAGTTTTTATGACGCGTTACGCGAGCTAAATCATGGTAATCCAAACCAGCGCGGCGGACTTTTTTCTCTTCAAGATCGAAACCCAGAGGTTCAATTAAGTGAAGGTTTGCACCGCAGTTGGCGCATAGTCGAATGATGTTGCCGGTGTTCGGCGCGATTTCTGGTTCGTATAAAGCGATATCAAACATGGTATTGAAATAGAGTTGGTCAAAGAGAGGGGCAGTATATACCCAAGTCACCGAAATATGCGAGATTCAGCAAGATTGACCTGGGTATGAAAGCAGGCATTAGCGCGGATGTTAATACCGTACGTATCGATGCTCTTTATAAGAGAGCGTGAGCATAGTTTTCTTCAACTGCTCGCCAGTTGACGACGTTCCACCACGCATCAATATATTCTGGGCGACGGTTTTGGTAACTGATGTAATACGCGTGCTCCCACACGTCTAATGCGAGGATTGGTTCACCGCGCACATCCACTACGTCCATCAGAGGGTTATCTTGATTGCTGGTGGACGTAATGTGAATCTCACCATCTTTTACGATCAGCCATGCAAAGCCAGACCCAAAGGTATTGATGGCAGCTTGGGCAAACGCCTCTTTAAATTGCGCAAAGCTACCAAATTTATCGTTAATTGCTTGAGCAAGCGCGCCTTGAGGCTCTCCGCCACCGTTTGGTGACATGCAATTCCAATAAATGATGTGGTTGTAATAGCCGCCACCATTATTACGTACTGCTGGACTGAGCTTAGAGATATTGTCAAAGATCTCGTCTAATGACTGAGTTTCGAGCTCACTCCCTTCAACGGCATTTACAAACTTATCAAAGTACGTCTTGTGGTGTTTGCTGTAATGCACTTCCATGGTTTTCGCGTCGATGTACGGCTCTAGTGAATCGTACGGGTAAGGCAGAGCGGGAAATGTATGTGACATAGTAAATCCTCCTTAATTGGAAAATTCACTTTAATGCTAACGATAATTATTATCAACTTTGATCTTTGTAAGGGTATTCTAAGAAGCCTCACCAATTTCTAAAGTGAGGGTGGGGCTGTGAATCACTCACTCTAGAAATATGGTGCGAATTATTGTTAGTTCATCAAATTGAGACTAACAATTGATCGGTAAGGTGATACTCATACGCAATCCGCCTAAAGGACTTCGGCTGGCTGCGATCGTGCCACTGTGCTGGCGAATGGCACTTTCGGTAATGGTTAGGCCGAGACCTGTGCCGCCAGAGTGGCGATCGCGTGCCGTGGAAACGCGATAGAATGGGCGAAAAATCGCGGCCAGTTCCTCTTCTGGTACACCTTCTCCATTATCGTCAACCGTGATACGAAGCGTATCGTCATCGGCTTTGATGTCGATTTGTACCTCATCTTTTCCGTAGTAAATGGCGTTACGAACGATATTTTCCACCGCACTCATCAGCAGTTTAGGGTTACCGGAAATATTGCGCTTAGGTAATTCTGAATAGTGTAGCTGTTTGCCCATTTGCTCTGCTTCAAACTGCGCATCTTTAATGATTTCTTCCCATAAACTTTCTAGTGGCTGTGTTTCGCGAGTCATATGACTGTTCGCCTGCATGCGAGAAAGCTCTAATAGTTCGCTGATCATCTGTTCCAAGCGCTGCGCTTCGGTATCGATACGAGTCAGTTCTGGGCTTTCGCCTTGTTTACGCGTCGCTAATGCGCTTGCCATGCGCAGACGAGTTAAAGGTGAGCGCAGCTCGTGAGAGATATCGGATAGCAAACGTTGTTGTCCTGAAATCATTTGATTAACCGCTTCGACCATCTGGTTGAAGCTGCTGCCTGCTTGACGAAATTCCGCCGTACCTTTTTCTAAATTTGGGTCTGTGACAAATTCACCTTTCGCCACACGTTGAGCAGCGGCTTCAAGACGACGCGCTGGCTGACTCAAAGCCCAAGCAAGCCATAACAGCAATGGTGTACTAACCAGCATGACCGCAAGCAAGAGCTGGAATGGGTGATCAAACAGACGCAGGAGTAGAGGTGGTGGCTCATTCCACTTGAAGCCCACGTACATCAAGATATCGGAACCTGCCAAAGTGATAGGAATTGGGCCCGCAATCATGTATCGACCATACAGCTTCTGCTTTGGATTATTGTAATCTTCGATACTGGTGACAAAGTTTTGCATGGCACGCAATTGAAAATTGCTGCGTTTTTCTGTCGTAAGAACATTACCGCTGTAGTCAGAAAAAAACACTCGTGGGCGAGGGTCGTGCTTGCCGTGGCGGTTGCCCTCGATACGAAAAAGTATGCGGCCTAAATCAGTTTGCTGGCTGTATTTTTGTTGGATTGAGTCACGCGTTTCTACCATACGTTTGTAGTGTTCTTCTGGAATATCGCGAGCTTTGCGTGGGTCCAAATGTGGCAGTGATAGCACGGCTATCAATACTAATAACATGGTGAACCAAAAAATGGCAAAGATGCGTCCATACAGGCTATTGATGTTTGGCAGTTTGATGCGTGATAGGAGCATTAATCCTCCTCAAGCAGCATGTAGCCACGACCACGCAGGGTTTTAATTCGCGGCTTGCCATTGCTTTGATCTGGTAATTTTTTACGTAAGTTCGAGACATGCATATCGATAGCGCGATCAAAAGCAGCGAGTCGTTTACCAAGCACATCTAAGCTCAGTGTCTCTTTGGTCAGCACTTGTCCTGGGTTTTGTACGAAGTGGGTGAGTAGCGCAAACTCGGTTGCCGTGAGATCGAGCAACTGTTGCTCACAATACGCTTCTTGCTTACCGGGATAGAGGCGGATTTCTTGATACTCAATGCAATCGCTGTTTTTGGTATTTTTTTGTGTGCTGCTAGTGCGGCGTAAAATCGCGCGGATTCGCGCTAACAGCTCTCGGTCACTAAAAGGTTTTGGTAAATAATCATCCGCGCCCAGTTCCAAGCCGATCACGCGATCAATTTCTTCCCCTTTAGCGGTCAGCATCAAGACGGGAGTTTCCCAATTTTCACGTAAGCGTTTCAGCGTTTCCATGCCATTGAGTTTTGGCATCATGACATCCAACAAAATCAAATCAATCTTATCATTGATCGCGGCTAAGCCGGCTTCACCGTCATTTGCTTCGCTGACGTCAAACCCTTCGAAACTGAGTACTTCTTTTAATAAGCTAGTTAGCTCGATATCGTCATCGATTAAAAGAATGTTTGCCATGGGGGCACCTATAGTAAGTTACCGATAGCCTAATATTACATTGGAATGATGCGCAACGAAGAGGAGAAAAATCACTCTTTACGATTCTTTACGCTCCCTATACGTCGCTTTACCTAGTGGGTCGTATTCTATACTCAAGCGCTGTGAGAACAGCTCAGAAGAACCACTCACCTGTGTAAGGAATCGTATTATGAAGTCTGCAAAAAAACTTGTGTTAGCTGCTGTTGTTCTACCTCTTACTCTTGGCGCCGCAAGCGCATTCGCTTACGGTGGTAAAAACCATCATAAAGGCCCTCGTGACGAATGCGGCATGGGTATGGACCGAGGTGTCATGCGTCAACTAGACCTGACTGATGCACAAAAAGATCAGCTAAAAGAAATGCGTGAAGCAAACAAAGCAGAAATGAAAGCAAAATTCGCTGATGGCAAAGAAGCACGTATGGCTGAGCGTCAAGCGCATCACGCAAAAGTACAATCGCTTTTGCTGGCGGATAACTTTGATGAAGCTCAAGCTAGCGAATTAGCAAAAGAGATGGTTGAGCGCCAAACGGAACGTCGCGTGCAAATGCTAGAAAGAAAGCACCAAATGCTTAGCGTATTAACACCTGAGCAGAAAGCGAAATTTGTTGAGCTACAAAATGAACGTATGCAAGAGTGTGGCGACAGAATGCACAAGCGCATGGAAAAGTCGCGCAATAATTAAGTCATGAATTGATGTTATATAAAGAGGCAGCCATTGGTTGCCTCTTTTTGATCTGGTTATTTCATGGTCATTCAATATACTCAACGTATGGTTTTAGTTAACTCTTTGATTATGAAACAGCAATACGCACGTTTAGTTACGACCGCCGCTTGGACTGCAACCATTGTGGCGACGCTTCTTCTGATAGTAAAAGTCATCACGTGGTGGGTAACCGGCTCAGTGAGCTTATTGGCGTCATTGATTGACTCCATGTTAGATATCGCGGCTTCGGTTGTGAATCTTGTGGTGGTTCGTTACGCCTTACAACCGGCAGACCGCGAACATACGTTTGGACATGGTAAAGCTGAGTCCTTAGCGGCCCTAGCCCAAGCAATGTTTATTTCGGGCTCGGCAGTATTTTTGATTCTTAACGGGATTGACCGATTTTTCCGCCCGCATGCTTTACACGCACCGGAGTTAGGTGTGTATGTATCGCTGTTTGCGATTGTGGTCACACTTGGCTTGGTGATGTTCCAAAAACATGTGGTTCGCGTGACGGGGAGCCAAGCAATAGCGGCGGATTCTCTGCATTATCAGACTGACTTGTATATGAATGCTGCGATCATGGTGGCTCTGGGGCTCAGTTATTTGGGAGTGACTCAAGCGGATGCTGTGTTTGCGATTGGTATTGGTGTCTTCATTCTTTATAGCGCTTTCAAAATGGTCAGCGAAGCGATTCAAACCTTACTTGATAGAAAGTTGCCCGATGAAGAGCTTGAGCAAATTAACCAAGCTTGTTTGAGCGTAAAAGGGGTATTGGGCGTGCATCAGTTACGCACGCGAATGTCAGGACCGACGCGCTTTATACAGTTGCATTTAGAGCTAGACGATAACTTACGATTAATTGAGGCGCATTACATTGCTGATAAAGTGGAAGATAATTTATTGGCTCTGTTTCCTGATGCGGATGTATTGATCCATCAAGATCCATTGTCTGTCGTTTTCGGACCAGAGAAAGAGCAGAAAGCGCAAGATTGGTAGGCTTGAAAAATCCATCAGTGCCCGACGACAAACAGGTACTTATTGACTATCTTTCCATCAATACTTATTAAGATTCGTGATCCTGATATGAATCAACAAAGTTTCATAGAGAAACTGTAATACTCTTACATAAGTAGAAAAGTTACATAAAAAAGTGCGTTTTCATTGGTAATCCTGTAGAGGAAATGTAACATAACGCACAGTTCTGGATTATGCAGGTTGCTTGGTAACAAGGGGCCTAAAAGAAAATTAAATAATTGATTGCCAAAGATCGAGGGTGAGCATGATTAAGAAGATCGGTGTTTTAACAAGTGGCGGTGACGCACCTGGTATGAACGCTGCGATACGCGGCGTAGTACGTACAGCACTATCCGAAGGATTGGAAGTATTCGGTGTGTACGACGGCTACCTAGGCCTATACGAAGGCCGCATCGAGAAGCTAGATCGTTCTAGCGTTTCAGATGTGATCAACAAAGGTGGTACGTTCCTAGGTTCTGCACGTTTCCCTGAATTTAAACAAGTGGAAGTTCGTGAAAAAGCGATTGAGAACCTGAAAAAACATGGTATCGATGCACTAGTGGTAATCGGTGGTGATGGTTCGTACATGGGTGCGAAGAAACTGACTGAAATGGGTTACCCATGTATCGGTCTTCCGGGCACAATCGATAACGATATCGCAGGTACGGATTACACTGTGGGCTACCTAAGTGCACTAAACACCGTTATCGATGCAATCGACCGTCTACGTGATACTTCTTCATCTCACCAACGCATTTCAATTGTAGAAATCATGGGCCGTCACTGTGGTGATTTGACTCTGATGTCTGCAATTGCGGGCGGTTGTGAATACATCATCACTCCGGAAACTGGTCTAGACAAAGACAAGCTGATCAGCAACATCCAAGATGGTATCGCTAAAGGTAAGAAACACGCGATCATCGCGCTTACTGAGCTAATGATGGATGCTAATGAACTAGCACGTGACATCGAAGCCGCGACAGGTCGTGAAACTCGTGCAACAGTACTTGGTCACATCCAACGTGGTGGTCGTCCAACTGCATTTGACCGCGTACTAGCATCTCGTATGGGTAACTACGCTGTTCACCTATTGATCGAAGGTCATGGTGGTCGTTGTGTAGGTATCGTGAAAGAGCAACTTGTTCACCACGATATCATCGACGCAATCGAAAACATGAAGCGTCCAATACGCAACGATCTATACAAAGTTGCTGAAGAGTTGTTCTAAGCAAGCTTGAAATAGATAAACAAAACCGCGGCTTTCCGCGGTTTTTTTGTATTTGAGAATCAACAAAAAAGAAACTAGCGATAGACGAGTGCTAAGACACGCTGCTCTGCTCTATGAGCGTTAACTTGCGCTCGCGCAGCGCAAACAAGTAGCCCAGTAGCCCACCCAACGTATTTCCAACCGCGATACCGATAAACAAGCCTTCAATGCTGTAGATTTGGCTCCCGATCCACGCCGATGGCAAGGTAAAAATGAACAGCCGCATAAAGCTCCACTGGAATGCACGCAATGGCTTGTGCATCGCATTCAAACCACTGACTAACATCATCACGATGCCTTGGAAGCCATAACTAAATGGCACCACCAGTAAATAATGCCAAAGCAGGTTTTTCACCGCATCTTCCTGAGAAAATAGCGCAGCCAGAGGAATGCTCAGTGGCACCATCATCAAGAAGATAAACCCTTGGAATACCACTGCAAAACGCATGCTAATAAATAAACCGGAAAAGGCTCGTTGCGGTTGTTTGGCTCCTAAATTTTGTGCCATAAACGGTGTGAGGGCAGAGGTCAGCGACATCAATACTAAAATCAATATAGACTCAATACGCTGCGCTGCGCCGTAAGCAGCAACCGCCGCTGTACCGTGGTTGGATAACAGCATCATCAGAATGGCACCGGACAACGGATTCATCGCGTTTGATAGCGCTGCAGGGGTACCAATTTTTAGTGTCTGTTGCCAGTCTTGTTTCAGCAAAGCCCATTGGGGTTGAGCAAGCAATTTTTCCCGTTTAATTAGCACATAGAATGAGCCACACAAAGCACCTAACCAGCTAAAGGCACTTGCTATGGCTGCGCCTTGAATGCCAAGTTCCGGAAAAGGGCCATAACCGAAAATCAACAATGGATCGAGCATGCCATTAATCAAACCAGCCAACATCATGACTTTTGCTGGTGTTTTTGTGTCGCCAGTAGCTCGGATAGCACTGTTGCCCGCCATTGGGATCACTAGCAGAGGAATGGTGAGATACCAGACCTGCATATATTGCTCAATAAGAGGGATGAGATCATCAGACGCACCAAGAAAACGAAACAATGGCGCAATGGTGGTAAAGCCAATAGAAGACGCGATAGCCACAAGTAACACGGCTAACAACAAACCGTGGGTGGTGAACCGAGCAGCTTGTGGTGCATGACCTTGCCCAAGCAAGCGACCAATATTGGTCGATAGTCCCATCCCAATCCCCATCGTAATGCAATTAACCGCAAAGGTGACAGGAAAGGTATAGCTGATAGCCGCTAGCGCTTGAGTGCCAAGCAACGAGATAAAAAACGTGTCCACCAAGTTAAACATCAAAATTGCGATCATGCCCATGGTCATGGGTACGGTCATTTTCCGCAGCGTTTCAGGAATGGGTGCGGTCAACAAACCATGCTTATCGGTCGCTTGGGGTTCCAGCTTGTTATTTTCCTGCATGTGTGACAACTATCTGGTGAGCAAACTGCAAGGATACAAGAAAGCGAGATGCCGAGCGAGTGAGCATTTCTAACGCAAACCGTTGCCTAGTTGTTCGTTATTTTAACTAAGTCACAAAAATTTTGTGCCACCCCCTTGGGATCGCTGCTTCGACCCCTTATATAGGGATCACGTGTCTGGGGCTACAGTCCCTAAGGACAATTATCAAATAAACATGGAAATTTTCAGGAGAGACGACCGATGAACATTCGTCCATTACATGACCGAGTTATCGTTGAACGTAAAGAAGTTGAATCTAAGTCTGCTGGTGGCATCGTTCTGACTGGTTCTGCTGCAGAAAAATCGACTCGCGGTGTTGTTCTAGCTGTGGGTAAAGGCCGCATCCTAGAAAACGGCACCGTACTGCCACTAGACGTTAAAGTCGGTGATACCGTTATCTTTGCTGAAGGTTACGGTACAAAAACTGAAAAAATCGACGGTAAAGAAGTGCTTGTCATGTCTGAAAACGACATCATGGCGATCGTTGAATAATAGCAATCATTGAGTAATTTTTTGCTCAGATTCAATTACGAAATTACACACAAAGAATTTTAGAAAGGAAATCAAAGATGGCTGCTAAAGACGTTAAATTTGGTAATGACGCACGAGTTAAAATGCTGGAAGGTGTAAACGTTCTGGCTGACGCAGTAAAAGTAACACTGGGTCCTAAAGGACGTAATGTCGTTCTAGACAAATCTTTTGGTGCACCGACTATCACTAAAGATGGTGTATCAGTAGCGCGTGAAATCGAGCTGGAAGATAAATTCCAGAACATGGGCGCACAAATGGTTAAAGAAGTTGCGTCTAAAGCAAACGACGCAGCGGGTGACGGTACAACAACAGCAACGGTACTAGCACAATCTATCGTTAACGAAGGTCTAAAAGCAGTCGCAGCGGGCATGAACCCAATGGATCTTAAGCGTGGTATCGACAAAGCTGTTGCTGCGGCAGTTGAGCAACTAAAAGAGCTTTCTGTTGAATGTAACGACACAAAAGCGATCGCGCAGGTTGGTACTATCTCTGCAAACTCAGACGCAAGCGTAGGTAATATCATTGCAGAAGCAATGGAGCGTGTGGGTCGTGATGGCGTTATCACGGTTGAAGAAGGTCAGGCGCTACAAGACGAGTTAGACGTAGTAGAAGGTATGCAGTTCGACCGCGGTTACCTGTCTCCTTACTTCATCAACAACCAAGAATCAGGCAGTGTTGATCTAGAAAACCCATTCATTCTTCTTGTTGATAAGAAGATCTCAAACATTCGTGAGCTTCTTCCAACGCTAGAAGCTGTCGCGAAAGCATCTCGTCCACTGCTTATCATTGCAGAAGATGTAGAAGGCGAAGCGCTAGCAACATTGGTTGTGAACAACATGCGTGGCATCGTAAAAGTTGCGGCTGTGAAAGCACCTGGCTTCGGTGACCGTCGTAAAGCAATGCTACAAGACATCGCTATCCTAACTGGCGGTACTGTGATTTCTGAAGAGATCGGTCTAGAGCTAGAAAAAGTTGCACTAGAAGATCTAGGTCAAGCGAAGCGTGTTTCTATCACGAAAGAAAACACGACTATCATCGATGGTATCGGTGAAGAAGAGATGATCTCTGGCCGTGTTGCTCAGATTCGTCAACAAATCGAAGACGCAACTTCAGACTACGACAAAGAGAAACTACAAGAGCGCGTTGCTAAACTAGCTGGCGGTGTTGCAGTAATCAAAGTCGGTGCAGCGACCGAAGTTGAAATGAAAGAGAAGAAAGACCGTGTAGAAGATGCGCTAGCCGCAACTCGCGCAGCGGTTGAAGAAGGTGTTGTTGCTGGTGGTGGTGTTGCACTTATCCGTGCGGCATCTAAGATTGCTCACCTAACGGGTGACAACGAAGAACAAAACGTTGGTATCCGCGTTGCACTACGTGCAATGGAAGCGCCAATCCGTCAAATCACGAAGAACGCAGGTGAGGAAGACTCAGTGGTTGCGAACAACGTGAAAGCGGGTGAAGGTAGCTACGGCTACAACGCGGCAACAGGCGAATACGGCGACATGCTAGAAATGGGTATCCTAGATCCAACTAAAGTTACTCGTTCTGCACTACAATTCGCAGCATCGGTTGCAGGTCTGATGATCACAACTGAAGCGATGGTTACTGACCTACCGCAAAAAGACGCGCCAGCGATGCCTGACATGGGCGGCATGGGTGGCATGGGCGGTATGGGCGGCATGATGTAAGCCAGCTTATCTCATCGCTCTAAGGAAGCCCTTATAGCGGAAAGATAACCGACCAAACCTTTAAAAGTCGAGGCAGATGCCTCGACTTTTTTATGCGTGCCACCTGAGAAACATGACGTCCTGGTGTGGCTTATCATGAAATTTTTGAGCGTAAAAAGCGCCATTTCAGAAGCAAAAAATCGAAGAGAAATATTTTTCTTTTGAGTCAGATGGTTAAATCTGACCTATTGCTAACACTTTTTGAACGGGGACAGAGCAAAATCTGAACATTACACTATGTTGTAAATTGTTGCTTCCCATCATGGAGATGAAAATGAAAAAGCTTATGACGTCATTGGCGGTTGCAGCCGCTATCGCATCACCTGTTGCTTTAGCCGACAGTACACCTGTGATGTTCTCTACTATCGATAACACAAACGCACCCTCTAATTCCTCAGTAGGTGGCGTTCGTTTAGCTGTGTTGCATGGGCAGGTAAATGAGGTTAAAGGTGTCGACTTTTCACTGCTTGGTATGTCAGAAACGGATCGTACGACAGGTGTGAACTTTGGTCTGTTTTTTGGTGCAGCAAAAGTAAATCAAGAAATGAAAGGCGCGTCTTTAGGCTTAGTTAACTGGAACCAAGGTCAGACGACGGGTGTTAACTTGGGTGCTGTTAACATTACGAACAACGTAAAAGGCTTGAACTGGAGCGCGGTGAACTATTCTGAAGGCTACACCATGGCGGATGTGGGCTTAGCGAGTATCTCTAAGAAGTCTAATTTCCAGTTTGGTTTCTTCAACATGACCGATCAAATCGATGGCGTGCAAATTGGTCTTTTGAACTGTGCGGATAACGGTTTCTTCAAGTGTTTCCCACTCATCAACTTTGCTAAGTAATCCCTGAGAAAGTCAGAATCTTTATATACAGAAAGCCCTCGATGTTTGTCGAGGGCTCTTTAATTACTGATGAGATGAAGCGAGTTTCTCGGAGCGTTAACTATTTAATTAATCGTGATGAAGTTTTGCGTTGTTGAATTCTTTGATGAACACCGCGGCGTAATGCTTTGATGTGGTTTTCTGCTTTATCCACACCTAACAACACGGTTAGTGTCAGGAGAGTAATAACCACCGACTGCGTTAAATAACCCAAACCTATCATCAAACCTAAACCTGCTAGCACCCATATTACAGCCGCGGATGTTACGCCATGGATTTTTCCATCAAGTGTCATCATAACGCCAGCGCCTAAGAAGCCGACGCCAGTAATGATCTGACCAAGCACTCGTGCTTGATCAAGTGTATTTGGCGATAACGACACTGCCATCGACATAAACAGGTAGGTGCCTGAAATAATTAATATTGCTGTGCGAATGCCAACCGGTTTACCACGAGTTTGGCGCTCTATACCGATCATGAGCCCATTAATGGCGCAGCATAGTAGGGCAGGCCAACTGAATGGGCCAAGATCGAAAATTTGTTCGAATGCTGTATGCATCTTGACCTCCAAAAGTGCGGAGTATGCATAGACTTACCGTGCAAAGCGAACAAAAATAATCAATCTAGACGACAAATTTAATTGAGTGTCAGAGCTTATTCTAAATGCAAATCCAACGGCGTTTTACTTGGCCTGCCACCAACTTCTCGTGTGAGTTTTGGTACCAGATAACCCGATACACGCGTGATGAGTCCGCGCATAATAGCTTTCGCTTCTTCGTCCGAAATAAAGTAGTGCGCTGCGCCTTGCACCTTATCAAGAACGTGGAGGTAATAAGGCAAGATACCCGCGTCAAATAAGGCCTCACTTAACGCCACTTGAGCTTCTACCGAATCATTCACGCCTTTCAGCAGAACGCCTTGGTTTAGAAGCGTAACGCCCGCTCTTTTGAGCTTGAACATCTGTTCAGCAAATTCGTCATTGATTTCGTTAGCATGGTTGATGTGAGTGACGAGGATGATTTGTAACCTTGATGCTTGCAGCAGTTGGCATAGTTCATCAGTGACTCGAGCAGGAATCACCACAGGTAAACGGCTATGAATACGCAGACGTTTGATGTGAGGAATATGAGCAATGTGCTCTAAAAGCCAATGAATCTCATCGTCTTTTGCCATTAATGGATCACCACCTGAGAAGATGATTTCGTTCAACTCTGGTTGTTGTGCCATGTACTCTAAGCACTTGGTCCAGGCTTGTTTCCCGCTTTTGTTCTCTTGATAAGGGAAGTGACGACGAAAACAGTAACGGCAATTTACCGCGCAGCCACCTTTGACAATCATCAGGGCGCGGTTGCGATACTTGTGTAGCAGGCCAGGGACTTCATTGTCCTGCTCTTCCAATGGATCATTGGAGTAACCCGGATGCACCTCAAATTCGTCGCTCAGTGGTAAAACCTGACGTAAAAGAGGGTCTTTAGGGTTGCCTTTCTCCATCCTATCGACAAAACTTTGCGGTACACGCTGTGCAAACAGCTTGCGCGCGGCAAACCCGTCTTGCCACGGTGAAGGATCAATTTCCAGTATTTCGAGCAATTTTGCAGGATCAGAGATCCCATTCGCCAACTGTTTGAGCCAGTTTTGCTCAACAGATTCGACTTTTCGGGTTATTATGTGCGGCATTGAATTTAGCTCTAAGAATGTAAGAGGAAAAAATGGCTACAGTTAGCACCAATGAATTTAAAGGCGGTCTTAAGTTAATGCTTGATAACGAGCCTTGTGTAATTCTGGAAAACGAATACGTTAAACCAGGTAAAGGCCAAGCGTTCAACCGTGTTAAAATTCGTAAACTTCTTTCTGGTAAAGTGCTAGAGAAAACATTCAAGTCTGGTGACACTTGTGAAGTGGCAGACGTAATGGATATCGACCTAGATTATCTATATTCAGACGGCGAATTCTACCACTTTATGAACAGTGAAACGTTTGAACAGATCGCAGCGGATGCAAAAGCGGTAGGTGAAAACGCTAAGTGGTTGGTAGAAAACAACACTTGTATGATCACACTTTGGAACGGTAACCCAATTACTGTTACTCCACCAAACTTCGTTGAGCTAGAAGTTGTAGACACAGACCCAGGCCTGAAAGGTGATACTCAAGGTACTGGCGGTAAACCAGCGACGCTATCAACTGGCGCTGTTGTTCGTGTTCCTCTGTTCATCTCAATTGGTGAAGTGATTCGCGTAGATACTCGTACTGCTGAATACGTAGGTCGTGTGAAGTAAGCACTTTATATGATTGTTAGAAAGGTCGCTTCGGCGGCCTTTTTTATTGCCTGTGATTCTTCTCTTTTAATCCCTCTGCGTAAAACATCGATATCCTCCGCAAATTTTTGATGATTTTGTATTATTCGTAAAAATCTTATTTATTCCATGAATCTGTCGATTATTCCTTAATGTAACATTTTGATACATTAGTACTTGTTGCTGAGTTGCATAGCAATCTGATTTTTATCGATTTAACTCAGTAACAATCCAAAAAAGGAGAACAAAATGGAAAGCAGAGGTTTAGGAAGGGGTTTAAAGGTGGAAGAAAGACGTCAGTTACTACATAAAGGATTAAAAGCAGCCGTATTTGGCGTACCGCTGTTGGCAATAGGCTTAACGATTAATAGCTCGGTGCTGATGACCGATGCGGGTTACAGCTACGTGCATCAGAATAATATTACTGGTGAGTTGGATGTGTTTACTGAACCTGGCATTCATTTTCGTATGCCATTTCTGTCCAAAATCACCAAGTATGACCAAGTGATCACCGTGTCATTCGGTAACAGCAAGGGCGAAGATTTTTATCAACGTCTTGATGCGATTCAGGTTCGATTTGCCGACACCTATATTGGTCAGATCCCCGTAACATTCCGCTTTAAGCTCAGTAATGACCCTGAAGCGGTGAAGAAGATGCATAAAGAGTTCCGCAACAACAGTAACTTGATCGATGCGCTGCTTGTAAAGAACGCACGTAACGTAACGGTGATTACCGCAACCCAATACACGGGTGAAGAGTTTTTCCAAGGTGGTTTGAACCAGTTCAAATCGAAACTTGGCGATCAGTTACGAGAGGGGATTTATCTAACAGAGCGACGTCAGGTTGAAGTGGAAGAGTTGGATCTTGCGCCTGTTGGGGCGAATCAAGCCAATCCGAACCAATTACAGCGCACCAATCAACTGGTATGGAAAACTGTGCCAGTCGTAGACAAAACCGGGCAACCAATTCGTCAAGACAATCCGTTACAACAATACGGTATTCAAGTGACGCAGGTGACCATTGGTGACCCGCAGCCAGAAAAGCAATTAGATCAGTTATTGGCAGATAAAAAGCGTCTAGTGGCGGATCGTATTCGCGCGATTCAGGAACAAGAAACGTCGAAAGCACAGGCAGAGACAGAGCAGTTACGCAAAGAGATTCAACGAACACGTGAGGTGCAAGACGCTCAGCGTGGTAAAGAACTCGCAATTATTGCTCAGCAAAAAGAAGTGGAAGTTGCACGTCAGATTGCAGAGCGTGAAATCGTTGAAGTGGAAAAAACCAAACGACTTGCTGAAGTCGAGAAGGAGAAAGAGCTAGCTATCGCAGAGGCTAACTTAGCGATTCAAAAAGCGAACGCACTTTCTGCTGAGTTTGAAGCGAAAGCGATATTAGCGAAAGGTCGCGCAGAATCTGAAGTCCTTAAAGGTAAGTATGCGGCGTTAGGAGCAAACCGTGAAGTTTACTTGGCAGAATTGAATCGAGACGTAGCGAACTCGCTGTACAACAATTTGCAAAACTTCCAAGTTCAGATGCCACAAAATTACATTGGTGGAAGTGACGAAACGGGCTTGAAAACAAACCTAGATGTGATTACTGGCTTTGGTGCTCTGGGTCTTATGGACCAGACAAAGAAGGTCACACAGCAATAAGATCATGGGTGGTCAAAAGCTTAAAAAGCAAAAAGATCATAGGTAACCCAAAGCAATAAAAAAGCTGGCATTTAGCCAGCTTTTTCTTTTTTGGTCAGTCTCTTAAATCATGAAGATAAAGATAACTGCTAGTGCAGTGATGAGGCCTGCAAATGCATAGCATGCAATTTTACCAATCACACCAGTGTGGAACTTAAGGTCGTGCATGCCGTGGTGTACACGGTGCATTGCATGCCACATTGGCAATGCTAGCGTGCCAATGATGAATAGCGCACCGATGATGCTGGTTGCGAATGCGGAGACACGCTCGTAGCTCATCGCTTCTGCATCAATCACGCCTAGTGGGACCAAGATGCCCAGCACCAATACCGTGATTGGCGTGATCATCGCGAACCAAGTACCACCTGCGCCAAACAGACCCCACCAGATTGGCTCATCAGAACGTTTTGGTGATGTGTTTACACTATAATTCGGTTTCATTGCTCAGCTCCTTACACCACGATGAGAACGATCAGTGAGATAAACGCAACAGCGGCCCACTGAGTCAATACGATGATCTTCTTGTCCACTGGTTTGCCTTTCAAACGAATTGGCATTACTTGTGGCATCATGCTGAAGAAAGTTTGAGCGTGGAATAGGCTACCGAGTAGTGCAACGATGTTGATTGCGACTACGATTGGGTTCGCCATGAATGCTAACCAACCTTGCCATGCTTCAGGACCTTTCACCAAGCAACCTAAACCGAAAGTTAGGAACAGAGTGAATAGGATTAACGGAAGCACCGTAGCTTCGCGTAGCATGTAGAAGCGGTAGAAAGGATGGTTCTTCCACCAAGTGCGTTTTACTTCACGAACGTAAGGTTTACGATTGCTCATCCTTATGCCTCCACTTTCTTTGGTGAACCATCAGGTTTCAACATAGCAATCACGAAGTCCATAGAAGACTCCACTTTGCCTTGGTTTACTGCCGCTGCTGGGTCAACGTTCTTCGGACAAACTTCAGAACAGTAACCAACAAACGTACAACCCCAAGCACCGTTTTCACCGTTGATAAGCTTCATGCGCTCATCTTTACCGTTGTCACGGCTGTCTAGGTTGTAGCGGTGGGCTAGCGTTAGTGCAGCAGGACCGATGAACTCTGGGTTAAGACCAAACTGAGGACATGCGGCATAGCACAGACCACAGTTGATACAGCCAGCGAATTGCTTGTATTTCGCCATCTGTTCTGGCGTTTGCAAGTTCGTACCGTCTTCTGGTTTACGATCGTTACCAATGATGTATGGTTTGATTGCTTCTAGGCGCTCGATGAATGGCGTCATATCAACAATCAAGTCTTTCTCGATTGGGAAGTTCGCTAGAGGCTCGATAGTCACGCCGTCTGGGTAGTCACGTAGGAAGCTCTTACAAGCAAGTTTCGGTACGTTGTTCACCATGATGCCGCAAGAACCACAGATCGCCATACGGCAAGACCAACGGTAAGACAGATCTTTGTCTAGGTGGTCTTTGATGTAACCAAGTGCGTCAAGTACAGACATGGTTTCATCGAATGGGACTTCGAATGTTTGCTTGTATGGTTCTGCATCTTTCTCTGGGTCGTAACGCAGGATGTCTACTTTTTGAATGCGATTTGCTGACATTATGCTTGCTCCTCTGCGTTCTTCTCTTCAGCCGCTGCTTTTTCTGCTGCTTCACCGTATAGACGAGCTTTTGGCTGTGACTTAGTGATGGTCACATTGCTGTAATCGATACTTGGTGCTGACTCTGGCTTGTAGAAAGCAAGTGAGTGTTTTAGGAAATTCACGTCATCACGTTCTGTACAACCGTCGTCTAGACGTTGGTGCGCGCCGCGAGATTCTTTACGTAGAATCGCAGAGTGAACCATCGCTTCTGCGACTTCTAGGCCGTAACCCACTTCGATTGCGTATAGAAGGTCTGTGTTGAACACTTTACCTTTGTCTTTGATGCTGATGCGTTTGTAGCGTTCTTTCAACTCAGTGATTTTGTCGATAGTCGCTTGCATCAAATCTTCTTGGCGGTATATACCACAGCCCGCTTCCATGGTGTGGCCCATTTCTGTGCGTATTTCTGCCCAGTTTTCGTCGCCTTCTTGGTTCATCAGTTTCGCGATGCGCTCTTCAACGGCTTTGACTTGCGCGTCAATTGCCGCGTCGTTCCAGCCTTTGAATTCTGCTGCGCGTTTCACTGCATTTTCACCCGCTACGCGGCCAAATACCACGAACTCAGCCAGTGAGTTAGAACCTAGACGGTTTGCACCGTGAAGACCAACAGACGCACATTCACCCACCGCGAATAGGCCTTTAATGCGAGTTTCACAACCGCCGTCCGTTTCAATACCACCCATGGTGTAGTGAACGGTTGGACGAATTGGAATTGGCTCTTTTGCAGGGTCCACGTTTACGTAAGCTTTTGCTAGCTCACAGATGAACGGTAGACGCTCTTGTAGGTACTCTTCACCAAGATGGCGAAGGTCTAGGTGCACCACGTCACCCAGTGGGTGTTTGATGGTGTTGCCTTTCTGTTGTTCGTGCCAGAAAGCTTGAGAAACTTTGTCACGAGGACCCAGTTCCATGTATTTGTTCTTCGGTTGGCCAACTGGAGTTTCAGGGCCCATGCCGTAATCTTGTAGGTAACGATAGCCGTTCTTGTTAACGATGATACCGCCTTCACCACGACAACCTTCCGTCATCAGGATACCTGTGCCTGGAAGACCGGTTGGGTGGTATTGAACGAATTCCATATCACGTAGAGGAACGCCGTGACGGTAAGCCATTGCCATACCATCGCCCGTTACGATACCACCGTTGGTGTTACAGTGGTAAACACGGCCCGCGCCACCTGTTGCTAGAACAACCGATTTTGCTTTGATAGTAACAAGCTCGCCTTCAGACATGTGAATAGCAATCAGACCTTGAACTTCGCCTTCATCAACAAGCAGATCCACCACAAAGTACTCATCAAAACGTTTGATGTTGCTGTACTTCATTGATGTCTGGAATAGCGTATGAAGCATGTGGAAGCCAGTTTTGTCTGCAGCGAACCAAGTACGTTCAACCTTCATACCACCAAAGCGGCGTACGTTGACTTCACCGTTCTCTTTACGACTCCATGGGCAACCCCATTGCTCCATTTGGATCATTTCGCGAGTCGCGTTCTCTACAAAGTATTCAACAACATCCTGTTCACATAGCCAGTCACCACCGCCAACAGTGTCGTTGAAGTGGTTGTCTAAGCTATCTTCATCCTTGATAACTGCTGCTGAGCCACCCTCTGCAGCGACCGTGTGGGAGCGCATTGGATAAACTTTAGAAATCAGAGCGACTTCTAAGTCTGGGTTTGCTTCAGCCGCTGCAATAGCAGTACGAAGACCAGCGCCGCCTGCGCCGATGACTGCGATATCTGTGGTGATAATTTGCACAGTTATCCTCCAGTGTGTGATTGCGGAAATCCGCTTGTTATTGTCATTACGAGGCGCTCTTTAAAAAGAACTCCCCAAAAGTAGTAGGGTTAGTGTAGATGAGCCACATGGCAGAAAAATTGATGTAATTGGGTTTTTGCTTCGGTAATGCACTTAAGGGCATAGAATTTATAGGTTATGTGACTGCTATCACGGCATCGAGGTTTTGGCCCTCAAGCATTAACATTAGGGATGTTAAACCTGTGTTGCGTGACATTAACCGCATGGATAATAGGTTTTTAACTGAGTGTTTTTTGTGCTGCGGCACGAGTAATGCTTGCCTCAAATTGGCGAGCACATTAGTAAAAAGAAGAAGGGATATTCCTCTCTTCTTGAAGAGTAAAAAGCATGTAGAATGAGGCTTTCCTCGCTGAATTAAAGTTTGAGAGACTTGTTATGCAAACCAACTGGCAACCTACTGCTTCCATTGACCAACTTCGTCAACGTGCGACGTTAATCGCGTCGATTCGACAATTCTTCGCTGACCGACAGGTGATGGAAGTCGATACGCCAGCCATGAGTCACGCAACCGTGACTGACATTCATTTGCATACTTTCCAAACCGAGTTTGTTGGCCCAGGCTATGCCGATGGCAGTAAGCTGTTTTTTATGACCAGCCCAGAGTTCCATATGAAGCGCCTTTTGGCTGCGGGCAGCGGTTGTATTTATCAAATCAACAAAGCATTTCGTAATGAAGAGAATGGTCGCTACCACAACCCTGAATTCACGATGTTGGAGTGGTATCGCGTTGGCTTTGACCATCATAAATTGATGGATGAAATGGATGACCTGTTGCAGCTGGTATTGAAGTGTGGCGCAGCGCAGCGCATGACGTATCAGCAAGCCTTCATTGATGTGTTGGGTGTGTGTCCACTGGAAGGCTCGATGACTGAGCTGAAAGCGGCGGCAAGCAAGCTGGGTTTGAGTGACATTGCTGAGCCTGAAGAAGATCGCGATACGCTGCTGCAACTACTATTTAGCGTGGGAGTAGAAAACAAAATTGGTCAGGACGTGCCAGCTTTTGTGTACGACTTCCCTGCATCACAGGCGGCGCTTGCGAAAATCAATCCTCAAGATCATCGCGTCGCGGATCGTTTTGAAGTGTACTTTAAGGGGATAGAGCTGGCGAACGGATTTCATGAACTGGATAACCCGAAAGAGCAATTAGCGCGCTTTGAACAAGATAACGCAAAGCGTATCGAAATGGGTTTAAAACCACAGCCGATCGATTATCATCTGATCTCTGCACTGGAAGCAGGGTTGCCAGATTGTGCAGGGGTCGCGTTGGGTATCGATCGTTTGATCATGCTGGCGCTAGGCTGTGACCACATTGATCAAGTGACGGCCTTTCCATTTCCAATTGCATAAGGACGTCCAATGAACCTGACGGCTGCACGTTTCGTCATCTTTAGCTACGCCATATTGATCGCTTTTTTATCTCTGAGTTCAGGTGAACTGCAAGACTGGGGCAATATTGCGTATCTCGACAAAATGCAGCACGCCATGGCGTATAGCGGCTTTGCGTTTTTAGGTTGCTTTTGCGTGTGGCGTTGGCGTCAACGTTGGGCGGTGGCGATTGGTATTTTGCTATTCAGCGCCGTTATTGAGTGGTTGCAAGGGTATGTAGGGCGACAAACTTCTTGGTTAGACCTTGTCGCCAACTCAACTGGCATCTTAACTGGTCTGTTATGTTACCGTATTTGGAGCCTCTATCGACCTAGGTTGGTGAAGTCGCTATACTCGATTCGTTAATGAAGAGGGAACACGATAACAATGAAAACGCGCGACAAAATCGTCTACGCGGCACTGGAGTTGTTCAACCAACATGGTGAGCGAAACATCACCACCAATCACATTGCCGATCACATCGAAATTAGCCCTGGTAATCTGTATTACCACTTCCGCAATAAGCAAGAAATCGTTCGTGAGATCTTTGCGCTTTATTCAGCAGAACTTTTAGAAAGATTTACCCCTATTCAAGGTTCGCAAGAGAGCCTGACTATGCTGAAGAGCTACCTAGACTCTATTTTTACCTTGATGTGGAAATACCGCTTTTTCTACGCAAACTTACCAGAAATCTTGTCACGAGATGAACAGCTACACGAACAGTACATCGATGTGCAAGAGAAGCTGCAAGCGAACCTCATTGCTATTATGCAAGAGTTCGTAACGATGAAGCTGTTGAATGTCGATCAACAACAGTTGAAGTCATTGGTATGTACATTGCACTTGATTGCGTGTAGTTGGTTGGCGTATCAATCCGCGATGGCTTCAAAAACCAACATTACCGAGCAAATGGTGAAGCAAGGGATGTTGCAGATGCTTAATGTCGTTAAGCCATTAGCAACTGAACAGGGCTTAGAGCAGCTACTGTTATTAGAAGATGCGGTTAGCAATCTACACAGTTAAACGTCAAACTGCTTAATATTTCGAGAGTCACTCTCATTTTCGAGTCGTGGCTCGAGTTGACTTGTCAAATATGCCACGCACAATAGTCCCATACGCTAAAAACCCTTGCAGGGATAAGATTCTCGATAAAGGAACTATCGCCCCATGAATTACGACATTTTTAATGGTGATGCTGATGGCATCATTGCTCTTCTGCAATTACGTTTGGCTGATCCTGTCGATGCCCAGTTAATAACTGGTGTAAAGCGCGACATCAAGCTGGTGGAAAAAGTAGACGTGCAAGCGGGTGATGAGCTGACTGTGTTAGACATTTCGATGGAAAAGAACATGGCAGGTCTAGAGCAAGCTTTGGCTCAAGGCGCTCACGTCTTTTACGCCGACCATCACAAAGCGGGTGACATTCCTCAGCATGGTAATTTGGATGCGCACATCGATCTCGATGCCAACATGTGCACGGCGTTGATTGTCGATAAGTTGCTTGATGGGCGTTTTTATGACTGGGCGATTACGGCGGCTTATGGCGATAACATGATTGCTAAAGCCGATGAGTTAGCGAATAACGCGGGCTTGTCGCAGCAACAGAAAGAGCAGCTAAAAGAGCTGGGCACTTTAATTAACTACAACGGCTACGGCTCGAAAGTCGAAGATTTACACTTTCATCCTGCGGAGCTGTACCGAGCTTTGCTGAAGTACACGTCGCCATTTGAAGCTATTGAAGATACGGCCTCGCCATACTACCAATTGCAATCGGCTTACCAACAAGACATGGAGGCGGCTCTCGCAGTGCCTGCCATGCATGAGAGCGGTAAGCTGAAGTTGTTTGAGTTACCAAACACGGCGGCATCACGCCGAATCAGTGGTGTTTATGGCAACTGGCTAGCAAACCAAGCCCCTGACTCTGCGCATGCGGTACTTACTGAAAATCCAGATGGTACTTATACGGTTTCACTCCGTGCCCCGTTAAACAATAAACAAGGTGCCGTGGCCGTGTGTGGTCAGTTCCCGACAGGTGGGGGGCGAGAGGCGGCGGCAGGAATCAACGCGTTAAGCAAAGATGATGTGAATGCTTTTATTGATGCGGTAGAAACCTACTACGCATAGCATTTTCCAAAACCATGAATACAACAAAGGAGCCGAGTGGCTCCTTTTTTATTATAAGTCGATGAGTCAGATAATCAGCGTTTTAACCAAGATTTCGGATTCTGCGCTTCACTATTACGACGAATTTCAAAGTACAGCGATGGCCTGTCTTGACCACCTGTATCACCCGCGAGAGCAATCACTTCGCCGGCGGTGACTCGGTCGCCTTCTTTTTTAGTTAAGGCTTGGTTGTAACCATAGAGGGTCATGTCACCTTTGCCGTGGTCGAGCAGTACCACTAAACCGTATCCGCGCAGATACTCCGCAAATACGACAGTACCAGGATAAACGGCTTTCACTTGTTGACCATAGTTGGCAGACAGCACCATGCCCTTCCAGTTTACCTGCCCGGTTTGTCGCGTACCAAAGTTGTGTAACACACTGCCTTTTAGTGGCCAAGGCAGCTTACCGCGCTGTTTGCCGAGTCCGTCCATTGGCACCGCATTACGCTTCGCTGCTTTGGCGATCTCTGCTTTTAAACGGGTTTCGTTGCGTTGCAGCTCGGCTAAGTAGCGTTTGTCATTCTTGATACTGCTCTGAATTTTATTCAGGGTTTGCTTACGCTTGGATTGTGTACTCGCTAGCGCTGTACGTTTTTCGGATTGCTGCTTGAGCAGAGTCTCGATTTGCTCTTTTTCTAGCTCGAGCTGGTTTTTGTTGTGCGCTAATTCTTGGGTTATTTTGGTGATCGCATCAATCACTTCAGCACGTGCTTTAGCTAAATGCTGGAAGTATTGGCTCATGCGGTCTTCTTCCACACCTTGATTTAACAAGTGACCATTGGCCTTCGCTCGCTCGGTTACGTAATACGTTTGCAGCAGCTGTTTGAGTTCTTCTTCTTGCTCTTGACGCTGTGCTTCTTGCAAGGCAATTTTCTCTTCTAGGTTTTCTATGTTTTTGTCTGCTTGTGCGAGGTTAGACTTGGTTTGTCGTATTTCACGCTCAAGCTTAGAAATACCAAGCTCTTGATCTTTTAGTGATTTCTGTAACTCATTGAGCTGCTTTTCTTGGGAAGAGAGCGATTTGCGCTGACGGCTTATCTCACTGGATACGCCTTTGAGCTCTTGCTGACTCACAGCAGAGGAGGTAATGGGATAAGTGGCGGATAAAGCACAAGTTAATAAAATAGCCGAGCGTAGAACAGGGTGATTTTGTTTTCGCACTTGAGAGTTACCTACCACGTTGTTGTCAAAAAGGTTTGTTGACGATTAAATACCATCCCCATGGATAAAGCTTTGCGACTTGCCGTTAAAGCCTTGATCCATATCGAGAGAAGGTTTGTCCGTTTTTGGACGTCCGACGATTTTTGCAGGCACGCCAGCCACCGTTGTGTGAGGAGGCACGGCTTGCAATACCACAGAGCAAGATCCGATTTTCGCGCCTTCACCAACTTCGATATTGCCAAGAATCTTTGCACCAGCGCCGATCATTACGCCTTCGCGAATTTTCGGGTGACGATCACCGCATTCTTTACCAGTACCACCAAGGGTGACATCTTGCAGTATAGACACGTCGTTTTCGACCACGGCAGTTTCACCAATCACGATGCCTGTTGCATGGTCGAGCATGATACCACTACCAATGCGCGCTGCAGGGTGAATATCGACCTGACATGCTACCGAAATCTGATTTTGTAGGTAAGTCGCAAGAGCGTGACGACCTTGCTTCCACAGCCAGTTTGCTACTCGGTAGCCTTGCAGTGCGTGATAGCCTTTTAGGTACAGCAATGGCATTGAATACATTGAAACAGCAGGGTCGCGATTGACCGTGGCACAAATATCACAAGCCGCACCGTCAGTGATGGTTGGATCAGCTGCAAAGGCTTCTTCAACCACTTCACGCACAGCCATCGCTGGCATGGAAGCGGTGTTCAATTTGTTAGCCAGAATATAACTCAGAGCGGCACACAAACTTTCATGCTTGATAATGGTGGCATGATAGAAGCTCGCCAGCATAGGCTCTTGTTCTGACATTTCACGGGCTTCTGAGACAATTTTGTTCCAGACTTTTTGTTTTTCGCAGTGTTTCATTCTCAATATCCAGAGTGGTTCTTCCGTGACCCGACAACTTCAATTTTTCTCAGATGAGCTGCAAAGGGCGGTAGATTGCTACTTTCCTTCGGCTTTTTTGTCACGAGCAAGTAAATCTTGCGCTGCTAAGCGCGCATCTTTTCCTTGATACAATACTTGATAAATTTGATCAACTATCGGCATCTCAACACCCATACGTTGAGAAAGTAGCCATACTTCTTTTGTATTGCGGTAACCCTCAACCACTTGACCAATTTCTTCTTGAGCTGTATCAACGTCTTTACCTTGGCCTAATGCCAAGCCAAAGCGTCGGTTACGTGATTGGTTATCGGTGCATGTCAGGACAAGATCGCCTAAACCCGCCATGCCCATAAAGGTTTCTGGCTGTGCACCCAGCGCAGCACCAAGGCGACTCATTTCAGCCAAGCCACGAGTAATTAATGCAGTACGTGCGTTAGCGCCAAAACCGATACCATCAGACATACCTGCACCAATCGCAATAACGTTTTTCACAGCGCCGCCCAGTTGCATACCAATAAAGTCACTATTGGCGTATACGCGGAAGGTTTTGCTACAGTGGATTTTTTCTTGTAGATCCGCAACAAATTCAGAATCTGGAGACGCAACTGAAATTGCAGTCGGCATACCCATTGCGAGCTCTTTCGCAAACGTTGGGCCAGACAATACTGCTAGTGAGTAGTTTTCACCGATAATGTCATAAGCGACGTCTTTCAACAGGCGCCCCGTTTCAGGTTCAAGCCCTTTGGTTGCCCAACAGATGCGAGAGTCTTCGCGCAAGAATGGTTTACAGCTGTTTAGCACGATGCCAAAGACATGGCTTGGAACCACAACCAACAAATCTCGGCTTGCTTGAACGGCTTTTTCTAAATCCGATTCAATGATCAAGCTTTCAGGGAAATCAACACCTGGTAAAAAGGCATGGTTAGCTCGGTCTGCTTCTAGGCGAGCCATGTGCTCTGGCTCGTGTCCCCAAAGGACAACGTTCGCGCCGTTACGAGCGAGTGAGATTGCCAAAGAGGTGCCGTATGAGCCTGCGCCAATCACAGTCATTGCGATGTCTTTACCGTAAGCATTGTTTGTACTTGCTTGTGTCATGCTACCGCCTAATTGTCTTGCTACTAGTAGAATCTAGTTCCTAATCGTCAAATTTTACGCCTTCTGGCGATTAGGAACTAGGAACTTTTGTCAGAAATAAAAAATGCACATTGCATCGGATGGTAGACGCTCTGTGCATTTTATTTGATTCGGTGACGTCAGCACTGTGGCTATTCGTCACTTATAAAACGTGAATTACGCTTCAGCTTCGCCTTGTTGAGCTTGCTGTTGTAGGTAGTTCATGAATAGCGCGTCAAAGTTTACTGGCGCTAGGTTCAGTTGAGGGAACGTACCTTTAACGACTAGGCTTGAGATAGTTTCACGAGCGTATGGGAATAGGATGTTCGGGCAGAATGCGCCTAGGCAATGTGCAAGTTGACCAGCTTCCATTTGTTCAGCAGTGAAGATACCACCTTGTTGAACTTCACATAGGAACGCAGTCTCTTTTTCGTTCTTCACAGTAACGGTTAGACGTAGAACAACTTCGTACACGCCTTCACCAAGCTCACGGCTTTGAGTGTCTAGGTCTAGTTTAACGTCTGGGTTCCACTCTTTCTGGAAAATTACTGGAGAGTTCGGCGCTTCAAAAGAAACGTCTTTTAGGAAGATGCGTTGAATTGCGAAGTTTTGTTGTGCGTCTTGAGGTGCTGCTTCAGCCATTTTTTAATCCTTAAATCAATATTTGTTGAGCCTAGAAACGTCTAAGCTCAGAAAACTGGTATGTCCTGAGACTAACTGAGCCAATCTACCTTGACTAGATGAAGCGTGTATTACGTGCAAAGCGTCACAACTTAGTGCTCCAACTGCTTTCAATTTGCTCAGTTTTTTGTCCGCGAGGCTTGGTAAAAGCGCGTTTAAACGCGAACTTTCGTTCTTGCCACGTTCCTACTTTTTACCGCGAACTAACGGCAGGTTCGCTTCGTTCCACGCAATCAAACCATTTTTTAGTAGGCTCACTTTTTCGAAGCCAGCTTTTACTAATAGGTTTGCGCTTTCTTGAGCGGTCTGTCCTGTCTTGCATACCACAATGATTGGGTCTGATTTGTGGTTTTCAAGGCTACCCAAGTTACCCGCTTTGATGTCTGACGGTAAAATGTGAAGTGAGTCGGTGATATGACCTTTTTTGAACTCGTCCTTGGTACGGATATCCACTACAACGCCGTTTTCACGGTTCATAAGATGAGTCAGTTGGTTTACGTTGATTTCTTTGTATGCGGCTGTCGCTGACTTCACGATGTTCATGATAAAGGCGACAAGAAGACCTACCCAAACCAAAGATAGAATCATGTTCTGTTGGAAAAATTCAATGTACTCTTGCATGTCTTGAGCTCTTACGCTGTTGGCGGAAAAATAAAGCAGGAGTATAGCGAGGTTACGGCTCTTAGGCGAGAGGGTTAAAATTTTCTAACGAATAATTGAGATCTCTATAAACCCTTTATGCCCTTACTATCCGTACATTTCGCTCTGGTAGCTTGATTGCTTTTGCCTATTGGACTTATCGGTTTAAGTGACTTCTGTTTTACTGAGAAAAGAGAACAATAGGTATTAACCCATCTTGTTTGATGTTGCTTTAAATTAGCACTGTTTCAAGTGCAAAAATAAGAATGAGAAGCGTAAGAAAACCGAACTTAGACTGGGGTGTACAAAGCGTATTAGAAATGACTATGCTTGTGGAACACGTTTGTCGGCACTGACTCGTTGTTCGCTTAACTTGTAAGATAGCAACAATAAATCGCAAACATTATTTGATCTTAACCTACAGTTTTGGTTAAAAAGTGTAGTAAAATTACGCTAGTTTTGTTTCAAGGTTAGATAGGGCAGCGAGGCCCTACGCCAAAAGTTACTTAAATTTGATGAGGTCATCACTATGTCAGCTAAGAAGCCACTGGCTCTAGTTATCCTTGACGGTTACGGTTACCGTGAAGACACAGCAAGTAACGCAATTGCGAATGCGAAAACACCAGTAATGGATGCTCTGATTGCGAATAACCCACACACATTAATCTCTGCTTCAGGCATGGATGTTGGCCTTCCTGATGGTCAAATGGGTAACTCTGAAGTTGGTCACACTAACATTGGTGCAGGCCGCGTTGTATACCAAGACCTGACTCGTATCACTAAATCAATTGCGGATGGTGAGTTCGAACAAACGCCTGCGCTAGTTGAAGCAATCGACTCTGCTGTGAAAGCTGAAAAAGCAGTACACATCATGGGCCTGATGTCTCCAGGCGGTGTTCACTCTCACGAAGACCACATTTACGCTGCAGTTGAAATGGCAGCGGCGCGTGGCGCAGAGAAAATCTACCTACACTGCTTCCTAGACGGCCGTGACACACCACCACGTAGTGCTGAAAACTCACTACAACGTTTCCAAGACCTATTTGCGAAACTAGGTAAAGGCCGCGTTGCTTCTCTAGTAGGTCGTTACTACGCAATGGACCGTGACAACAACTGGGATCGCGTCCAAGTTGCTTACGATCTTCTAACTCAAGCTAAAGCTGAGTTCACAGCAGAAACGGCAGTTGCAGGTCTAGAAGCGGCTTACGCTCGTGAAGAAAACGACGAATTCGTTAAAGCGACAGCTATCAAAGCGGAAGGTCAAGAAGACGCAATCATGCAAGATGGCGATGCGGTTATCTTCATGAACTACCGTGCTGACCGTGCACGTCAAATCACTCGTGCATTCGTTCCTGCGTTTGACGGCTTTGAGCGTGCAGTATTCCCAGCAATCAACTTTGTGATGCTGACTCAATACGCGGCTGATATCCCTCTAGCTATCGCATTCCCACCTGCGTCTCTAGAAAACACTTACGGTGAGTGGCTATCTAAACAAGGTCAAACTCAGCTACGTATCTCTGAAACAGAGAAATACGCACACGTGACTTTCTTCTTCAACGGTGGTGTTGAGAACGAATTCGAAGGCGAAGAGCGTCAGTTGGTTGCTTCTCCAAAAGTTGCAACGTACGACATGCAGCCTGAAATGAGCTCTCCAGAACTAACAGAGAAGATGGTTGCGGCTATCAAATCAGGTAAGTTCGATACCATCATCTGTAACTACCCGAACGCAGATATGGTTGGTCACACTGGCGTTTATGAAGCGGCTGAGAAAGCAATCGAAGCTCTAGATGAAAGCGTGGGTAAAGTGGTTGAAGCAATCAAAGAAGTTGGCGGTCAACTATTGATCACTGCGGACCACGGTAACGCAGAAATGATGATCGACCCTGAAACTGGCGGCATCCACACTGCTCACACTAACCTACCAGTGCCTCTAATCTATGTAGGTGACAAAGCGGTTGAATTCAAAGAAGGCGGTAAACTGTCTGACCTTGCACCAACCATGCTTTCTCTAGCTGGTCTAGAAATCCCAGCAGAAATGACGGGTGAAGTATTAGTTAAATAAATAATTAACTAACGGCTCCGAATGACAAAAGCCCGAGTTTAAACTCGGGCTTTTTTGTATCTGGCAATAAGGGCTGGTCTGTAAGGTTACTGAACCAAAATGCCCGCACCAATCACAGCTAGGGCTGCGCCCAACCATGCAAATCGGTTTGGTCGGCGTTTAGTGTAAATCCAGAGCAGTGGTAGCAACATAATTGGCGTGGTTGAAGATAGAAGTGCAACCATACCTACATTTCCTTCTTGCAGTGCGTATAAGATTAGCGTCATGCCGACGGCCATCGCCAAGAAACCATTAAGGGCAGTAATACCAAATATGCGCCAAGTAATGTGTTGCGTCGAGCGAGCGACTTTGACTCCTAGAATTAACAACATGCTGTGGGCGAAAAAGGCACTGATCATTCGAATAGCAGAAGCCGCAACTGGGTCAATACTGGTTTGCATTACTGGCTTGGCGATGATGCCGCCCAATGCTTGGCACATTGCTGCGGTTAAGCCAAGTCCAATACCCACCCAGATGTTACCTTTAATGTCTTCCAAGACGTTATTCACTTGACCTCTTCGGCCAAAGAATATCGCCATCACCACGCCGCTAAATACCAATGATGCGCCCAGTAGTTCTATTGTGGTCATGACTTCGCTAAATAAGAAGTAGCCCAAGATGGCAGAGAACACGGCGTGGCAAGAGAAGAGTAACCCGGCTTGTCTTGGCCCCATACGATTCAAGCACGCAAACAGAGCGGTATCACCGATGAAAATTCCAATCAGGCCCGACGCCATCATTGGCGTTACA
Source organism: Vibrio sp. YT-17 (assembly GCF_033337375.1). Lineage (NCBI taxonomy): Bacteria > Pseudomonadati > Pseudomonadota > Gammaproteobacteria > Vibrionales > Vibrionaceae > Vibrio > Vibrio sp. YT-17. The sequence goes on along the minus strand of NZ_JAWOQP010000025.1, from coordinate 4,844 downwards.
TGTTCCCAAGAAACCGTTAACCAGCCGCCAGTTATCCAGGCCATTGTTGATAAGATCACGGCTGTGCAGCCCATACGCCAGCGGCTGTAAGAAAATGCGCCTAGGTGTTGTGCAGGAATGACCGAAATTAGGCTAGAAACTGCCCACAGAAAAGCGGCGCATAAAGCAAGCCATTCGTAACCCATGATGTGTCGACGTCCTTGTAGAGTAGAGGAGTCTTAATATGCACGAAATTTATGGGATGTAAAAGCCGCTCTGTAAGGGCAGTAGCTGGAGAGCAGCTCCATGACAACACGCTTTTTCATGGAGCTCTTCGATTAAAACAGTACCAAAACTGCGCCATACACGATAAGTAGACCAATCAAACCAAGAATCAGCCCCACTTTCGCCATGTCTTTGCTCTCGATGAGGCCTGTTGAATAAGCCAAAGAGTTTGGTGGTGTGGAAACCGGTAAGATCATGCCAAGTGATGCGGAGAAGGCGACGACAACCAGTAAACCTTGTAGGCCACCAACCGCAATAAGGCTTGGCATGGATGTACCAATAGCGGCAGCAATAGGCATCAATAAGTTTGCCGTTGCGGTATTAGACATAAAGTTCGCCATTAACCAACACACTACTGATAGGGCTAAAACAACGGCAAATGGTGATAGCAGGCTGTAATCAATGGCGTGCGCTAATGCTTCGGCTAAGCCCGTTTTGTCTAAGGCAATGCCAATTGCTATACCACCGGCAACTAGCCATAAAACATCCCAGTTAATCAGCTTGAGCTCTTCTTTTCCCATAATGCCCGTTAACGTGAACACTGCTAGTGGGATAATCGCGACAACATATGTATTCATGCCATGCACTTTCGTTGTCATCCAAAGCAAAATGGTTAGTGCAAAAGTGATGTAGACGACGATCGCACGCCAGCTCCTTTTGAATGTACCATCTAGCTTTAGTTTCATTTCTGGTTCGCTAGACGGAAACAGCTTTTGCAACAAGAACCAAGCTACAGTGAGTTGTACCAACACAAAGGGTAGACCCATTGTCATCCACGATAGGAAGTCTATCGCGTTTTCTCCAGTGAGATATTGAAGCGCTATCGCATTAGGTGGCGTGCCTATCGGAGTCGCAATGCCGCCTGTATTCGCGGCAATTGGAATACACAACACCAGTGCTTTAATGCCTAAATCCCCTTTAGGTGCTGAAGCGACGATGGGGCCAAGCAGGGCTAGCATCATCACGGTCGTGGCAGTATTGGACATAAACATTGAAAAAACGGCGGTAATTAACATCAAGCCCAGCATGATGAACTTAGGTTGGGTGCCGAATGGTTTTAATAGTACTCGGGCGAGGTTGTTGTCGAGCTCGTATTTGGAAGCCGCAATCGCAAGAGCAAAACCACCCATAAAAAGAATAATGATCGGTGAAGAGAAGGCCGAGAAAATATCGGTGTAAGCAATTAACTCTCCTAAATCATGCCCCGCTGGTGGATTGCGAAATAGATGCAAACCTTTATCCGATATCATGATCAGTTCAAGAGCGATAATAAGAATGGACGTAGCAAAAACGGGAACCGGCTCGAGAACCCAAAGTAGGGCAGCAAGAAGAAAAATAGCCAACAGGCGATGCTGAATTAAAGTGAGATCGTTAATAGGAATAGCATCGATCGGCATCATCAAAACACCGAGCGGAATTAAAAAGCACACCAGCAATTTCGCCAACGTGTTTACACTCATCTTTGGCATTGGCTGCCCCTCTAAATATTCATTCTAAGCGCAGGATAATTGATTGTGGAATGAGGGTCTTAGAGGCAGGTATGAGTTTGAGAAATAGAGGCTAAATTTCGAACGGAGTTTTGCTTTTTATCAATAAAAAGAGCCCTTAATAAAGGGCTCTTTAACGGTGTTTTACTTATTTTTTCAAGGCGTAAGGTGTGCCCATAACGGTTGGCTTACCGTTTTCCATGCTTGCGTCAAACTCAATCGCGTCTTTGGCAAACAGGTTAATAACAGTAGAACCCAGTTTGAAGCGGCCCATCTCTTCACCTTTTTTCAAGATCACGGCCTTGTCACCCTCTGCTGGGTAATCCCATTTGTAGACAGTGTTTCCACGAGGCGGAGTGATCGTGCCAGCCCATACTTGCTCAATGCTACCAACAATTGTCGCACCAACAAGCACCTGTGCCATTGGACCAAACTCAGTATCGAAGATACACACCACACGCTCGTTACGTGCAAATAGGTTCGGTACGTTTTCTGCTGTCAGAGGGTTTACTGAGAACAGGTCACCTGGTACGTAAATCATTTGGCGCAGAGTGCCGTCACATGGCATGTGTACACGGTGGTAATCGCGCGGAGATAGATACAATGTGGCAAAAGAACCATCTTTAAATTCGTCCGCTAAATTCGCGTCACCGCCCAGCAATTCTTGTGCTGAGAAGTGATGACCTTTTGCTTGGATAAGTTGACCATCTTCAATAGGGCCAAACTGGCTAACACAAGCGTCGGCTGGATGAGTGATGACGTTTTCGCCTTCAGAAATTGGGCGTGCGCCTTCTTTTAGCTCACGAACGAAAAACTCGTTGAACGTTTTAAAATGCTTAGGATCTGAGTGCTTTGCCTCATCCATATTCACATTGTATTGTTTGATAAACCAACGAATAACTGCTGTTGTTAGACCGCCAGCTTTTGCTGAAGCCAGTTTACCCATTAGGCGAGTGAGGCCGTGTTGTGGGATCCAGTACTGCAGTCCAACTTTAAACTTGTCCATCTTTAATTCCGATACTTCTGTTAGATTCGCGCTTTAGGGCGCGTGATGTTACTGAAATTTAATTTGCTTGTCAGTATTAGGTGAAGACTTTTTACACAGTTACAGCCTTAACTCAATTACAGATCGGCTTTTTTATTACGTGAATACTGACGATTTGCTTTATTTTCAACCATGCTTTCCAAAATGCGATGATAGTTTTCAAAGCGAGTTTCGTTAATTTCCCCGTTCTCGACAGCTTCACGTAGAAGGCAGCCTGGGTCATCATTGTGTTTACAATCTCGGAACTTGCAACCACCTAAATATGGTCGAAATTCAATGAATGCTTTTGTTACTTCTTCTGCTTCCAAATGCCAAAGACCAAATTCACGTACTCCAGGTGAGTCGATCAAATCGCCACCCGTTGGAATGTGGTATAAACGTGCAGCCGTCGTGGTGTGTTGGCCCAAGCCAGAGTTCTCAGAGACTTCGCCTTCTTCCACTTCGCTCTCTAGTTCCGGCATTAACGCGTTGACTAAGCTGGATTTCCCTACGCCTGATTGACCAACAAAGATATTAATTCGGTCACGCAGCAGGGTTTCTAGTTCAGCAATGCCTTCTCCAGACTTCTTGCTGACCAGAAGCACTTTATAGCCAATACGTTCATATTCTTTGAGCCATTCTTCATACATTGCACGATCATCGGCTTCTAGAAGGTCGACCTTATTTAAGACCAACAATGGCGCAATATTCAGTGTTTCTGATGCAACGAGATAGCGGTCAATAATATTTAGCGATAGCTCTGGTAATACCGAAGAGACAATGACCATTTGATCAATATTGGCTGCAACGGGTTTTAGGCCATCGTAATAATCTGGACGAGTGAGCACTGAAGAGCGAGGTTCTACCGCTTCAACAACACCAGAGATGCCCGCCATAGACTCCAATCCTTCGCGCCATAAAACACGATCGCCAGATACTAGAGACTCAATACCACGGCGGAGGTTACAGCGTTGAATTTCGCCTGTTTCAAGGTCTTCAATGTCCGCGTGCTGACCAAAACGAGTGATCACGAGACCTTGCTTGCTGGCGCCTAGCATGTTTTCATCCCACTGGATGGACTCTTCTTGCTTCTTCAAACGCTTTTGTTGGTTGCTACGTACGCGTCGCACCTGACCTTTGGTTAACTTTTTCTTCTTTGCCACAATTCTGTACTTTATGTGAATTTACTCAAATGGTTGAGCCGTACTCTTGGCTCCGTGTATGAGTATCGTGTTTCTCGTATTTTGAGGTATAGTACCTCTTTTATCGATAAACAAATAGGCGGCGTAACCATGTCCTTTAGCGATCAAAACCTAATTTGGGTTGATTTAGAGATGACAGGGCTTGATCCTGAAACGCACAAAATCATCGAAATTGCTTCTATTGTCACAGATAGCGAACTAAATATTTTGGCTGAAGGTCCAGTGTTAGCGATTCATCAGCCGGAAGAAGAACTGGTGAAAATGGACGACTGGTGCACTAATACGCATACGGCAAGCGGTTTGGTGGAGCGCGTTCGAAACAGTCAAATCTCAGAACAAGACGCAGTCGCACAAACCATTGAATTTTTAGAAAAATGGGTGCCGAAAGGAGCTTCGCCAATATGTGGTAACAGCATTGGGCAGGATCGCCGCTTTTTATACAAGCATATGCCTGAGTTGGAAGAGTTCTTCCATTACCGATATGTTGACGTTAGTACTCTTAAAGAACTAGCACGTCGCTGGCAACCTGAGGTGCTAAATGGGTTCACAAAACAGGGAACACATTTGGCCTTGGACGACATTCGTGAGTCCATCGCAGAACTTAAGTACTATCGAGGTACTATTTTCAAGATTTAACTGTTAAGGTTGCGATCCAAATTGTTGTAATTTATATCGCTTTTGATTGCTTTTTCGTCGTTCAGTAAAAAAATAAAGTTTTTTTGAAGGAAGGACTTGCATCACAAAAAAATGCTCTTATAATTCGCAGCCCTAAACAGCGGAAACGTTGTTGATGCGACACTAGCTCAGTTGGTAGAGCGCAACCTTGCCAAGGTTGAGGTCACGAGTTCGAACCTCGTGTGTCGCTCC